>DAIMZU010000100.1:0-7927 GCA_036733845.1 Ramlibacter sp. | reverse complement strand
GTCGGGCATGGCACTGCGCAGGCAGCACCTCGGTGTGCTCGAGGCGCAACTCGGCGCAGCACGTGCGCGCCTGGCCCGCGCACGAGCCGACGTTGCCTCGACGCTGATCACCGCACCGGCGGACGGGACAGTGGTGCGGTGGTGGGCCAATGTGGGCAGCTCGATCGATATCGGCAAGCCGGTCGTTTCCTTTTCCCTCGGGGACAGGCGCTGGGTCGAGGCCTGGGTGGACGAGGATGAGGCCGGCCGGATTCGCGTCGGTGATACGGCAACGGTCACGATGCCGTTCCAGGCCGGACGGGAACTGGAGGGTGTGGTGACAAGGATCGGCGTCACGACCGACGGAGATCCGCCGCAGGTCTGGCCCTTGGAGGCGCGCCCCACCCGAATCCGGCTGGCGCCGGTGGTGTCGGTGGAAGTGGCGCTCAAAGATGTTCCAGAGTCCCTGCTGCCCGGCCTCTCCGCCGCGGTCGCGATAAAGCCGACGCGATGACGCCCATGCCCCTCGTCAGGCCCAAGGGGTATCTCGGCGGAACGGGCCATACCGTTGCCGCCCTGCTGATCGCGGTTCCGCTCCTGATGCTTGCGGCCCGGATGCTCGCGCTGCCAGGCGTGCGCATGGCCGAATGGCCGTTCATGGCATGGATGGCGCAGTTGGGTGACGCACTCGATTCGGCTTTCACGCTGGCGTGGGTTCCGAAGCCCGACAGAAGAGCCGTCGACTACCTCGTGTTCCTGCCGACGGCCGCATTGTGCATCGTCCTCGCCCGCCTCACGTTCGGGTTGCGGATCATCGGTGTAAGAGCCATCCTGATCGCAGTGGGCGTACGCGAACTCGGGCTCCTGCCGAGCGCAATCCTCATGCTCGTGGTCTTTTGCGTCATCGCGCTTTTACGTCCAGGCATGCGCAAGGCCCGGATGCCGCTCTACGCCCGCATGTCGCTGATCCTCGCGATCACTGCCTGCCTGATGATCAGCTTCCTCTTCCTCGGCATGTGGCAGCGGTCCGAGTTCATCTGGAGCCTGGCGTTCTTCCCCGTGATCATCCTGGCAATGACGGCCGAAGTGATCGCCGCGGCGCTGGACAACAGTACCCTTGGTACCGCGTTGTGGAGGCTTTTCTGGACACTGGTGCTCGCGTTGGCGCTGTACGCATTGATGCTCAGCCCCCTCATGCCGCTGTTGGTGTACGCCCCGGAGTTACTGCTGCTGCAGCTCGGCCTGATCATTCTCATCTCGGAGTATTTCGACCTGAGGCTGCTGCAGGACTGGCAGGGGCATACCGCAGCATTCCGAGCAAAGTATCTACCGCGATGGATGGTGGAGGGGCGGCACCCGCGGGTGGCGGTGGTGCGCAATCGCATACAGAGCGGAACGATCGCCCGCCTGGGTCCCCAGGCCCCGCCGGAAGTCGCTCGTGCATCGGTGCAGCACCTGGTCGACGGGCTCCGCGAGCAAGGCTACGTCGTCAAGGTCGTCGAAGGCGACATCAATCTTTTGCGCGAGCTTCGCACTTTCCTCGCCCCCAATCCGCGCACCGGCGCACCGGGAGGCGTGGCCTTCAATCTCAGTGAAGGCATCCAGGGAGATGACCGGCACACCCATGTGCCGGCCATGCTCGAGATGGCCGGCATCTCGTACACCGGCCCGACGCCGTCTGGCCACGCGCGCATCGACGACCCTACGACGCAACGGCTTGCCCTCGAGAACGCTGGTGTGCCGGTTGCACCCGCGGGGGCCAACGGAAAAGCCGTTCACGTTGCCGTTCTCGGCGGAGTGCGCTTGAGTGCTCTGCCACTGGCACTCGTCACAAGAACGGGTGAGATTCAATGTCCGGCCCCGATCTCCGACGATGAAGCCGACGCGGTACGTGATCGTGCCTTCAACGCATTTCGCGCCTGCGGGTGCCGCGACTTTGCCCTTGTCCGGTCGGTGCTTACGCGAGACGGGAAGGTGCTTGTATCCAGTGTCAGTGTGCACGGGATCTACGGGCGCAAATCGTCGACCGCCGCGATGCTGCGTGCGGCCGGATCAGGCTGGGGGGAACTCGCGCGGGAGATCGTCGAGCTTGCCGCCATCCGGGACAGTGTGGAATGGGTGAACGCACGGGGCGCAACGGCACCTGCGGCCGCGTCCCTCGGATCTGCATGATGAAATTCGCGGCCTGGTGCGGCGCCGTCGTTGCGGCGGTCATTCTTCCCGCCACCCACACGGGCGCGATCAGCCACGCCCGCGATCACGCGGAGCAAGCTCATGCTTGCTCGAGGGTGACAGGTCCAGCCGGCATCGCGCCGGCGCAGTGGAAGGCGGGAACAGGCGCCTCCGCGTTGGAACGGACGGGGATGGGACAGTTGCGGTTCCGCGGCAAGGACGGGAACGAACTCCCCCTGCATGTCTACCGGCCCGCTTCGTTCGACGCAAGGGTGGGTCCGATCTGGTTCGTGATGCACGGCCGGGGACGCGACGGCAGCCGTTACGCGCGCGAAGCTGCCCCGTCCGCCGAGCAGTATGGTGCCCTCGTGCTGGCGATCGAGTTTCCATCCCATTCCTATCCGACCGGGGAGAGCTACACCCTGGGCGTGGTATCGCGAGGCCGGGCGAATGAATCTGCCATGAAAGAAGGCCGGTGGCGCAAGCCGGGCGACTACCTCTACAACGAAGTCGAGCGAACCTTCGAAGCCGTCCGGTCCCACATCGGCGGCACGCAGCGTGGCTATTTCATCTACGGACACAGTGCCGGTGCGCAATTCACCCACAGGCTGGTGACGTTCGTGCCGTGTGCGCGCGTGCTGGGCGCCGTTGCCGCCAATGCGGGCTGGTATACGTTGCCCGATTTCGACGGCCGCCACGCCATGCCCTACAGCCTGCGGGCAACCCCTCTTTCCAAAGCCGAGCAGCGCGCCGCGCTGGCCGCGCCACTGACCCTGCTACTCGGCACCGAAGACACCCGCACGGCGCACGAGGACGACGACGTTCGCGCAACCCCAGGTGCGCTGGACCAAGGTCCGGATCGGCTGAGTCGGGGGCGAAATTACTTCGAGACAGGGCGTCGCGTGGCTGAGAAGCTGCAGATTCCGTTCGGCTGGCGCCTGGAGCTTGCACCGGGTGCCGGCCACGCGAACGCACACGTCATTGCCTCGGCGGCAAGGCTGCTTTTTGCACCACCAGGCGAGCCCTTGTGCCAACCGGACGCCATGCCTGCCCCTGGCGCGGTCGTGTTGACCCGCGCGAGCCCCGATGCGCCGGTCGAAATCGCGAACAACGGAGCACGCGATGTCTGTCTCGCCGGCTGGAGCATACAGGTACAAGGCAGCCGCAAACGCCACGTTTTCCCCATAGGGCCCGCGTTGGCAGCCGGAGAGACCAGGGCCCTTCGCGAAGATGGACTTCCAGCCGACGAAGGCGTGCTGATCTTGCGCGATTCGAACGGGCAAGTTGCCGCACGCTTGGCCCGGGGCGAGTGCGGGAGACCATGCGCCCGCACTCGCCCGTCCCCCAATCAACCAAGGAGAACCGCGTGAACATGCTTGCCATGGAATTTGCAACCGAACCCGAAGTGGTGGATCAGCCGGCTTCGATCTCGTGGCTGTCGCGGCAGGTGCTACGCGGGCGCAACGTGCATCACCGCAGCACCGTGGTTTGCGTTCGCGTCGCGCTGGGGGCATGGCGCGGCCGCTCGATCAGCAGCTTTCCACCGCAGTTCATCAACGAGTGCCTGACTCGCTTCGTGAAGGGCGCCAAGGTGCCGCCCAACGCACCCGACCCGCAGGTGCTCGTGCAGCTGCTGCGCACCTCGGAGGGCATCAGTCTTGAACGGTTGATGCTGGAATGTCTGCTGCTCATGGAACGCCGCCTGGCATTCGCCCGCCAGGACTTCGTGCCGATCGAGAAGGCTGAAGTACGTCACGTCGATGAAGAAGGCGCTGATACGATCGAGCTCATCTGGTCCAGCCGCGAGGTGAGCCTCTCGCTCGACGCTTCGCGCCTGGTCGTGGCCGAGTTCCAACGTCTCCTCGCGTGCGGCTTATCTCCGTCGGAACTAACGACTGACGCGCTGGACGCCGAATACGGCAGGCTGATTGCCCGTTGCCGGCGACGGGAAGTCTCCCGGGCCACGTCGTTGCTTTTGCTTGCCGCGCACGCACGCGGCATGCACGCCGCGGGAACCGGCGGCGACGGCGTGCAGTTCGGCCAGGGCGCCCTGCAGCGACTGGCGCACGCCTCGCTGGCGCGCGACGAATCGATGGCTTCGGTGATTCTGGCGTCGAACAAGGCGCGTACAGCGAGGCGCCTTGCACAACTGGGCTTGCCAGTGCCACGCCACGTCAGCGTGGAGACCACGGAAGCAGCGATCAGGGCGGCTGAGCGATTGGGGTTTCCACTTGTCGTGAAACCGATGAAGGGCGCCCATGGAAACGGCATCACAGTCGACGTCCGCGATGTCACCGGCCTGGCCGAGGCGGTGGAGCGCGCACGGTCAGTCTCGATTCGCGCGACGCCGATTCTTCTGGAGGAGGTGGTCCTCGGCGCCACGCACCGCCTGCTGGTGATTGGTGGCCGGTTCGCGAGTGCGGTCCGCATGGACCAGCCGCGGGTTCGAGGCGACGGGCGTCGAACGCTTCGCGAACTCATCGATGCACTCAATGCGGACCCCATCAGGGACGGCGTCCGGCTATTCCCTGTCGAGATCGACGAGGAGGTTCTGCAGCGAATTCACGCCGGTGGGCGCACGCTCGACACCGTTCCCGCCGACGGAGAGATCGTGCTGCTGCGCGGTGCATCGAACTTCTCGCGTGGCTCCACGACGACAGAGGTATCCGACGTGATCCACCCTGCTCATGTCGAACTCGCTGAGCGGGCGACCGCCGCCCTCGGGTTGCGCATCGCGGGCGTCGACCTGATCTGCACCGACATCGCCCTGCCGCCCAATGCCGCCGGAACCCGCATCATCGAGGTCAATGCGCGACCGGGGCTCTTCACGCACACGTTTCCACGACAGGGCGTCCCGCGAGATGTGGCGTCGCAGGTGCTCGAACTCGCGTTTCCGGCCCCTGCGACGGGACGGGTGCCAACTGCTCTGGTGCTCGGTCGAAGGGGTAGTCTCTCCCTGGCGGATGCGATCACTGCGGAGCTTGAGGTTCGGGGCGTCACGGCCGGGTTGGCCAGCCGGCACCGCTGCTCCATTGCTCACGTCGCACTCGACGAGAGCGACTTGAGCCTGCATGCCGGGATCGCCCGGTTATGGCGCGACCCGCGGGTGAGCGCCCTGGTCGCGGCGATCGATCCGAAGCGCGCCGTCTCGACGGGCCTGGCATTGGAAACGACGGACGTGGTCTGCCTGCTGCCTCGTCATCCGCAGGAGGATCCACGCAATTACGAGGCTGCCGTTGCCCTCGCTGCCGCAGCTTGCCGCGGCAGCATGGTCGTCCGGCAGGGCGACGAGGGCGTCATGCAGGCGCTTGATGAGGCTTGCCGTCTGGGGATCTTGCGGCCTGAAGCCATCTGCACGGTCCCAGAAGGGTCAACCGCTGCGAACATTGCGGCCGTCGCAGCCGACAGGATGCTCAACCATCCGACGGATTCCTGAGTTTTCGACGACTGTCTGCGCCGGCGCTGGTGGTGACCGGCGCATCAGCGCTTGAGCGGATAGTTCATTCCTTCTTTCAGAACGCTCAGCCTCACATCGGTGGCGGCGGGGACTCCCCCGGCTGCCGTCGCCTGGACCTTCGCGTCGCGCGCATCGAACACCACCACTGCGCTCTTGCCGAGCACCTCGAACCGATCCGCGCGAACGACAATGGCGGTCTCTTCATCGATTCCGACGCCAAGCAGCATTGGCCGGTCCAGAACGGCACTCAACAAGCGGTTGTTGCGCTTGCGGGCCAGGAAGTGCTGATCGATCAGAGCCCCTGGCAACAGCGCGAGGCCTTTCCTCAACACGGTACTGCCCGACGCCAAGCCCGCGGGATCGGAATCGCCGGTGAGCATCCATTCCGACATGACGGCGGCGCCGGCGCTGGTGCCTCCGACCACCGTTCCTTTCAGGTACTGTGAACGGATGACGTCATCGAGTCCCGTGCCCTTGATGGCGTTCATGAACCGATTCTGGTTTCCCCCGGATATCCAGATCAGGGTTGCGGCTTCGAGGGCACCCTTTGCGTCCGGCTGATCGAAGTCGACCGTGCGAACCGACTTCGCTCCCGCATCACGCCAGATCCTCACCCACGGATCGCCCGCCCGCTCGTTTGCCGAGGACTGCGGAAGGACCGCAACGACGGCACGCTTTCCGCCGGCAAGCTCGAGCGTCCGGGCGACGATGGACTCGGTCGCAGCCCCTCCGCCCATGATGACGAGCGTGCCCCTGACAGACTGTGCGAATGATGGGCTGAGCGTCGCCAGTGCGAAGACAAGAAAGAGAACGGCCTGTCTCATGCGGAATTCTATGCCGCTCGACACGCGCTCCCATCGCCATCAGGACTGGCGTCGGCGCCTTACAGCGGCGCGGGTGAGGGAAGCCGCATGGCTTTCTGAAGCTCGGCCGATCGCAGGATGGCGGACGCGGAATGCCCGACCCCCGGCACAACGTAGAGGTCCCAGGTGAGGCTCACGCCACGATCGGGGGCGACCGTCTGAGCCAGGTGGAACGTTTTCTGTGCCCGATCCAGCCGCTGCGTCCCCTGGCGCATGGCCGCATCGCTGACGGCGAGATTCGGGTCATCGGTGCTCGTGTCCTCCGAGCCCACGATGAGGCTGTATGGCTTGACCAGGTACCGGGTCAGTTCCGCTTCGCCGGGGTTGTAGATCATGCCCATGCCATAGGGCGCGGCCTCTCCGTTGGGGTGTGAGCCGAGCTTCGGAAGGACATAAGTCGAAGCGCCGCCACTGACGATACGGACGACCTGGGGCAGCGTCTCGAAAGCTGCCACGCGCGCGACGTACTGCCCTCCCGCAGAAAACCCGAAAACGTAAACGGGCAGGTTGCCTTCACGCGCCTGCACCGCCGAGATCAGCAGGGGGGTGAAGCGTGTCGACCAGGTTCCAGGGGAACTGCCAGGAAGCACGTTGCCGCGGTGGTACTGGGTGGAAGTGAACCGCTCCGAATCGAACAGAGGGGCAGCAACGACCAGTCCCGCCTTGTCTGCCAGCGGCCGCGCCCACGTGCGGTAATCGGCTGCATTGCGATTGGTCCCATGGAACACGAGCAAGATGCCCTTGATGGTCCCGGCAGGTTTGTAGGTGAAGACATCGAACGGCACGCTGTCGAGCGTTTCACTCGTGGACGACGATCCCACCGGATAGGGCGCCGGAGACAGGGGCGCAGTTGGGGTGGGTGCTGGCTCGGTGGAGGGCGCTGGCTGCGGCCCGGTGCATTTCTTCGCCCCCCCACCGGTGCACGTCTTGGCGGCCTTCGAATCCAGGGAGGCCGAGGCAGAACCATCGGCACCGCTGGTGGGCGGTTCCAGCAGGTCGGCGCCGCCGCCGCACGCCCCGAGAAGAACAACTGACAGGATGACCGGGTAAAGGAGCTTGTTCATGGTGTTCGATAGGGGTGAATCAGCAGGAGGTGATCGAACTCTAAGCTCAACAATTGCGGGCAGCGGAGCTCATCAGTTTCGAGATGAAACTGACCATTGACTCAAACGGACGCCTCCGGAGGACGTTGTGGGTGCGTCGCACCGGAGAGTGGCCCCAGGCACCCTGTTCCTGGGTGATATTGCCGGCTACCACACAAGGCGTAACGAATTGCCGGGCCGTGCGATCTTTCGGATCCCTGTTGCGGCAGAGCCGCAGTCACTTCCGTGCTGGCCTGGCCGAACAGGCGTGAGGCGGCGAAGGCAAGCACCTCGGCCGCGTGGGATAGAATCCGACCCGCTGCCGCGCGGGCGTCGTTCAATGGCAGGACCTGAGCTTCCCAAGCTCAAGACGT
>DAIMZU010000099.1:0-8009 GCA_036733845.1 Ramlibacter sp. | reverse complement strand
TCTTCAACCAGGTCAGCATCGAAACCGCCGAGGTCCCCGGGGCTCCGGACCAGGTCGACCTCAACGTCAAGGTCGAGGAACGCCCCACAGGCAGCCTGCAGCTGTCAGCGGGCTTCTCCAGCGCCGACAAGCTCAGCTTCGGCTTCACCATTCGCCAGGAGAACGCGTTCGGCAGCGGCAACTACCTGAGCTTCGACCTGAACACCAGCAAGTACAACCAGGTGCTGTCGCTCACCACGGTCGATCCGTACTTCACCGCCGACGGGGTGTCGCGCAGCATCGATGCGTACTACCGCAAGAGCCGTCCCTACAACGAGCAGGGCGGCAACTACACGCTCGGCACCGCCGGCCTCGGACTGCGCTTCGGCGTGCCCTTCAGCGAGCTCGACCGCGTGTTCTTCGGCCTCAGCGCCGAGCGCACCGAGATCACCCCGGGCACCAACATCCCGGCGGCCTACCTGGCGTATGCCGACCGGTTCGGCTACACCAGCACGACCCTGCCGTTCACCCTGGGCTGGTCACGCGACAGCCGCGACAGCGCCATCGCGCCCTCGTCAGGGGTGCTGCAGCGGCTGTCCGGCGAGGCCGGGCTGATGGGCGACGCCCGTTACCTGCGGGGCAACTACCAGTACCAGCAGTACTTCCCGCTCACGCGCCAGTACACCATCGCCTTCAACGGCGAGCTGGGTTGGGGCAAGGGCCTGGGCGACCGTCCCTTCCCGGTCTTCAAGCACTTCTATTCCGGCGGCCTGGGCTCGGTCCGGGGCTTCGACCAGGGCACGCTCGGCCCGCGGGACCCCACGGGATCGTCGATCGGCGGCCCCAGGAAGCTGACGCTGAACACCGAGTTCATCGCGCCCTTCCCCGGGGCCGGCAACGACCGGTCGCTGCGCCTGTTCGGCTTCGTCGACGTGGGCAATGTGTTCGGCGAGCGCGAACGCTTCGACGCTTCCGAGCTGCGTGCGTCCGCGGGCGCCGGGTTGTCCTGGATCTCGCCCCTCGGTCCGCTGAGGCTGGCCGTCGCGAATCCGATCCGCAAGCAGCCGGGCGATAGAATCCAGAAACTTCAATTCCAGATCGGGACTTCCTTCTAATGTCATTCCTGAGTCGCCAATGGGCTGCCTGCCTGCTCGGGTTGGCGGCGGTCCTGTCCGCCCCCGCCATCGCGCAGGAGTTCCGCGTCGGATTCGTCAACACCGACCGCATCTTCCGCGAGGCCAACACGGCCAAGGCAGCGCAGGTCAAGCTCGAGCAGGAGTTCTCCAAGCGCGAGAAGGAGCTCAACGACCTCGGCGCCAGCCTCAAGACCGCCTCCGAGCGCTTCGAGCGCGAGGCGCCCACGCTGTCCGAAAGCCAGCGCATGCAGCGCCAGCGCCAGCTGGTCGAGCAGGACCGCGAGTTCCAGCGCAAGCGCCGCGAGTTCCAGGAAGACCTCAACGCCCGCAAGAACGAGGAGCTCCAGCAGGTCCTCGACCGCGCCAACCGCGTCGTGCGGCAGGTGGCCGAGGCGGAAAAATACGACCTGATCCTCCAGGAGGCGGTCTACATCAACCCCAAGCACGACATCACCGAGAAGGTGATCCGCGCCCTCAACGGCACCAAGTGACCGGCGGTGCGGCCGTGCCTGGGCCTCACGCAGGCGCCATGGGGCTCTCGCTGGGCGGCATCGTCGCCCACCTGGGCGGCGAGCTGCACGGCGACGCGGCGCGGCCCATCGACGGCCTGGCACCGCTCGAATCCGCCACATCCACGCAGATCGCGTTCCTGAGCAACCCGCGCTACCAGCCGCAGCTGGCCGCCTCGCGGGCGGGCTGCGTGATCGTCGCGCCGGCCTCCGGTGACGCGGCGCGGGCGCGGGGCGATGCCATCGTCACACCCGACCCCTACCTCTACTTCGCCCGGCTCACGCAGCTGTGGAAGCGCGAGGTGCTGGGCGCGCAGCGCGTCCCGGGTATCCATCCCAGTGCAGTGGTCGACCCGGGCGCGCAGGTCCACCCCAGCGCGACCATCGGCCCGCTGTGCGTGGTCGAGCGCGGCGCGCGCATCGGCGCCGACACCGAATTGCGCTCCCGCGTGAGCGTCGGCGAGGGCTGTTCCGTCGGCGAGCGCTGCCTGCTGCACCCCGGCGTGGTGATCGGCGCCGACGGGTTCGGCATCGCGCCCCACGAAGGCGCCTGGGTCAAGATCGAGCAGCTTGGCGCAGTGCGCATCGGAAATGACGTCGAGATCGGCGCCAACACCTGCATCGACCGCGGCGCCCTCGACGACACCGTCATCGAGGACGGCGTGAAGCTCGACAACCTCATCCAGGTCGGGCACAACGTGCGCATCGGCCGCCACACCGCAATGGCCGGCTGCGTCGCGATCGCGGGCAGCACGCGCATCGGCGCCCACTGCACTATCGGCGGCAAGACCGGGATCACCGGCCATCTCACGATCGCCGACCACGTGCACATCTCCGCCATGTCGCTGGTCTCGCGCTCGATTGCCAAGCCGGGGCACTACACCGGCGTGTTCCCGCTGGACGAGCATGCGTCCTGGGAGAAGAATGCAGCGACGCTGCGCCAACTGCACGGGCTGCGCGAGCGCGTGCGGACCCTCGAGAAGAAGAACCCATGATGATGGACATCCACCAGATCCTCAAGCTGCTGCCCCACCGCTATCCCATCCTGCTGGTGGACCGCGTGGTCGCCCTCGAAAAGGGCAGCAGCATCCGCGCGCTCAAGAACGTCACCATCAACGAGCCCTTCTTCACGGGCCACTTCCCCCACCGCCCGGTCATGCCGGGCGTGCTGATCCTCGAGGCCATGGCCCAGGCAGCGGCGCTGCTGTCGTTCGCGACCCAGGGCGTGACCCCCGACGACAAGACGGTGTACTACTTCGCGGGCATCGACGCGGCACGCTTCAAGCGCCCGGTCGAGCCGGGCGACCAGCTGGTCATGGACATCACGCTCGAGCGCTCGCGTGCCGGCATCTACAAGTTCAAGGGCATCACCCGCGTGGGCGAAGAGGTGGCCTGCGAGGCCGAACTCATGTGCACGATGCGCCGCATCGACTGATGCAGAAGGGATCGCTCGTGGCGGGCAGCATCCATCCAACAGCCATCTTGGCCGATGGCGCGCAGGTCGATCCTTCGGCGTCCATCGGGCCCTACGCGGTCATCGGCCCGCACGTCAGGATCGGCGCGGGCACCACCGTCGGGCCGCACTGCGTCATCGAGGGCCACACCACCATCGGCCGCGACAACCGCATCTTCCAGTTCTGCTCGCTCGGCGCCATCCCGCAGGACAAGAAGTACGCCGGGGAGCCCTGCGAACTCGTGATCGGCGACCGCAACACCATCCGCGAGTTCTGCACGTTCAACATCGGCTCGCCGACCGGCGGAGCGGTCACGCGCGTGGGTGACGACAACTGGATCATGGCCTACGTGCACCTGGCGCACGACTGCATCGTGGGCAACCACACCATCTTTGCCAACAACTCGCAGTTGGCCGGGCACGTCGAGGTCGGCGACTGGGTCATCCTCGGCGGCTTCACCGTCGTCCACCAGTTCGTGCGCATCGGCGCCCATGGCATGACGGCCATGTGTTCACTGCTGTTCGCCGACCAGCCGCCCTTCGTCATGAGCCAGGGGCAGCCCGCGCAGGCGCGCTCCATGAATTTCGAGGGCCTGCGACGCCGGGGCTTCTCGGCCGCCCGCGTCTCGGCGGTCAAGGCCATGCACAAGGCGCTGTACCGCGATGGCCTGACGCTCGAACAGGCCCGGGCCCGCATCGCCGGTCTCTCGCAGGCCACCCCGGAGGCGCAGCCCGACGTCGACCTGATGCTCGGCTTCCTGGGCGGCGTCTCGCCCCAGCGCGGCATCGTGCGCTGACGGCCGCCGTGGACTCCTCCGCGCTGCGCGTCGGCATGGTTGCGGGCGAGGTCTCGGGCGACCTGCTCGCCGGCTTGCTGCTGTCGGGGCTGCGCCAGCGCTGGCCGCAGCTCCATGCCTTCGGCATCGGCGGTCCGCACATGGCGCAGCAGGGGTTCGAGGGCTTCTGGCCCCACGAGAAGCTGGCCGTTCGCGGCTATGTCGAGGTGCTGCGCCACTACCGCGAGATCGTCGGCATCCGGCGCGCGCTCAAGGACCGGCTGCTCGCCGATCGCCCGCCCTTGTTCATCGGCGTGGATGCGCCGGATTTCAACCTCGACCTCGAGGCCGCGCTGCGGCCCGCCGGCATCCGCACCGTGCATTTCGTCTGCCCCTCGATCTGGGCCTGGCGCGCGGGCCGCGTCGGCCGCATCCGCGAGGCGGCGGACCACGTGCTGTGCATCTTTCCCTTCGAGCCCGAGATGCTCGCGGCGCATGGCATCGCCGCCACCTACGTCGGCCATCCACTGGCCAGCGTCATCCCGCAGCAGCCGGATGCCGCCGCCGCGCGGCGATCCCTCGGATTGCCGGCCGAGGGGGAGGTCATCGCCGTGCTGCCCGGCAGCCGCAGCTCGGAGGTCCGGTACCTGGCGCCGGTCTTCTTCGAGGCGGTGCGCGAGATCCTCCGGGCGCGGCCCGCCACGCGCTTCGTCGTGCCCACGGTGCCGCGCCTGCGGCCAGCGGTGCAGGAGGCCGCCCGGGCGGCCGGCGTCGGGGACGCGGTCCTGCTGCTCGACGGGCGCTCGCACGAGGCGCTGGCGGCCTGCGACCTCACGCTCATCGCCAGCGGCACCGCCACGCTCGAGGCCGCGCTGTTCAAGCGGCCGATGGTCATCGCTTACCGCATGAACGCGCTCAGCTGGCAGATCATGCGCCGGCAGGCCCTGCAGCCCTGGATCGGACTGCCGAACATCCTGCTGCGAGAGATGGCCGTGCCCGAATTCCTGCAGCACGAGGCCAGTGCGCCACGCCTGGCGGCGTCGGTGTTGGAATGGCTGGACTCACCTGCCAGAATGGCGGCCGTCCAACGGAAATTCGACGCGCTGCACCACCGCCTGCGGCGCGACACGGCCACCCTCGCCACCGATGCCATCGCCCAAGTCCTCGCCGCCTGAGCGGCCCGCTCCGATCCGCACCCGTCCAGGGCGCGGCGGCCGCAGCAGCCTGCAGCAGCGGCTCGACTGGGACCCCGCGGGCCTGCTCGCGGGCGTCGACGAGGCCGGGCGGGGGCCGCTCGCCGGACCGGTGGTGGCCGCAGCGGTCATCCTGGACGACACCCGGCGCATCCGGGGCCTGGCCGACTCGAAGCAGCTCACGCCGCTGCAACGCGAGCGCCTGTTCGACCAGATCATGGACAAGGCCCTGTGCTGCTCCATTGCCCTGGCAAGCGTCGAGGAAATCGACCGCCTGAACATCCTGCACGCCACCATGCTCGCCATGAAGCGCGCGGTCGAAGGCTTGCGGCTGCGCCCCGCCAAGGTGCTGGTCGACGGCAACCGCCTGCCGCAGATCGACGTGCTGGCCGAGGCCGTGATCGGCGGCGACGCCAGCGTCAAGTCGATCTCGGCCGCCTCCATCCTGGCGAAGGTCCACCGCGACCGCCTGTGCCGCGAACTGCACGCCGAGTTTCCCCAGTACGGATTCGATTCGCACAAGGGGTACGGCACGGCCGAGCACCTGCGTGCGCTGGTTGAGCACGGCGCCTGCCGCCACCACCGCCGGTTCTTCGCGCCCGTGGCGGCCAGCCTGGGCGGCATCGTCCTGCCCGCAACCGATGACGGGGCGGGCGAGGCCGCAGCCGCGTGAGCCAGCCGCCCGTCACCGTCGTCTCGTCCCGCGACAACGCCTGGCTCAAGCAGGTGCGCCGGCTCGCGCAGGATCCGGCGGCCTACCGCCGGCAAGGCCTGGCCTGGGCCGAAGGCGATCACCTGTGCCGTGCGGCAGCCGAGCGAGGCTGGCGCGCCGAGACGGCCGTCTTCGCCGAATCCGCATTCGCGGGCGCACCCGCCGCGCTCGTCGAGGCCTCCGATCGGGTGGTGGTGGTCCCGGATGCCCTTTTCGCGGGCCTCAGCGCGCTCGAGTCGCCAGCGCGGATGGGCTTCGTGCTCCGGCTCCCGCCAGCCCCGTCGCTCGATGCCACGGCGGCCAGCGTCGTGCTCGACCGCCTGCAGGACGCCGGCAACGTCGGCGCCATCCTGCGCTGCGCCGCCGCCTTCGGTTTCCGCCAGGTGATCGCGCTGCGCGGCACGACCGCCCTGTGGTCGCCCAAAGTGCTGCGCGCCGGCATGGGGGCCCACTTCGGGCTGTCGCTGCTGGATGCCGCGGAGCCGGACCTGCTGGACGCGCTGCGGGTGCCGCTTCTGGCCACCAGCTCGCATGGGGGTGAATTCCTGCACCGGGCCCGGCTGCCCTGGCCCTGCGCCTGGGTGCTGGGCCACGAAGGGCAGGGCGTGGCGGCCGGCATCATGGACCGCGCCGCGTTGTCCCTGCGGATCGCCCAGCCCGGAGGCGAGGAGTCGCTCAACGTGGCCGCCGCCGCAGCCATCTGCCTGCATGCCTCGGCCGTGCAGTCGCTCGCCTGAATCTTCTCGAAAAACAGTCCGGGGACATCGTAAGCCCAAGGGCATACCCCCGGGCAAACCCGCATCACCCGGGCTATAATGGCGGGCTTTCCCGCAAACCCGTACGCCTAGCGCAGTCCGCCGCCGATTTCCTGAACAAAAGCAAGCCCGAGACCCTGGCACGTGCCGCTCTCGAACTGCGTTTGGGCGTACCCGACTTCCATCCGGAGAACCCAGTGCTTTTGTCCCGACAGGCGGCCCAGCCTTACGCCATCCTGGCGCTCGCAGACGGCACGGTCTTTATTGGCAATTCGATCGGAGCCACCGGCTCCGCCACCGGCGAGGTCGTGTTCAACACGGCGCTCACCGGCTACCAGGAAATCCTCACCGACCCCAGCTATGCCCGGCAGATCGTGACGCTCACGTATCCGCACATCGGCAACTACGGGGTCAACGAGGAGGACGTCGAAGCCAGCAAGGTCCATGCCGCGGGCCTCATCATCCGCGACCTGCCGCTGGTCGCCTCGAACTTCCGTGAAAACCTCACGCTGGCCGAGTACCTGCGCCGCGAGAACACGGTGGGCATCAGCGACATCGACACCCGCAAGCTGACCCGCCTGCTGCGCGAAAAAGGCGCCCAGAACGGCTGCATCATGGGTCTCGAAGCCGGCCAGGAGCCCACGCCCGCGCGCATCGAAGAAGCGCTGGCGCAGGCGCGCCGTGCACCGTCCATGACCGGCCAGGACCTGGCGCAGGCCGTCTCCACGGCCGAGCCCTACGACTGGGCCGAGACCGAATGGCGCCTGGGCACCGGCTACGGCAAGCTCGAGAGCCCGCGCTACCACGTGGTCGCCTTCGACTACGGCGTCAAGAAGAACATCCTGCGCATGCTGGCCGAGCGCGGCTGCCGCGTGACGGTGGTGCCCGCCCGCACCCCGGCCAGCGAAGTGCGCAAGCTCCAGCCCGACGGCGTGTTCCTGTCCAACGGCCCCGGCGACCCGCAGCCCTGCGAGTACGCCATCGAAGCCACCCGTGAACTGGTCGAGGACGGCCTGCCCACCTTCGGCATCTGCCTGGGCCACCAGATCCTGGCGCTGGCGTCGGGTGCCTCGACCTACAAGATGAAGTTCGGCCACCACGGCGCGAACCACCCCGTCAAGGACCTCGACAACGGACGGGTGTCCATCACCAGCCAGAACCACGGCTTCGCGGTCGACGAGAAGACCCTTCCGGCCAACTTGCGCGCCACGCACGTGAGCCTGTTCGATGGAACGCTGCAGGGCCTGGCTCGCACCGACAAGCCCGCCTTCTGCTTCCAGGGCCACCCGGAAGCCTCACCGGGACCCCATGACATCGGCTACCTGTTCGACAGGTTCACCGGCCTCATGGACCAAGCGAAGAAAAAGTAAGCCATGCCGAAGCGCCAAGACATCAAGAGCATCCTCATCATCGGCGCGGGCCCGATCATCATCGGCCAGGCCTGCGAATTCGACTACTCCGGCGTGCAGGCCTGCAAGGCGCTGCGCGAGGAGGGC
>DAIMZU010000098.1:0-8075 GCA_036733845.1 Ramlibacter sp. | reverse complement strand
CAGCAGCATCGGGGTGTGCCAAAGCACGCACTCGTTCACCGACAGCGGCTGGAAGATGCCGACGTTCATCTCGCCGAGAAACAGGTTGGGGAACACGGCCGCATGCGACGGGCCGTCGGTCAGGCGTCGCAGCGCCTCGTCCCGGCCATATGCCGCCTCCATCGCGGCCACATACTCCGGCGCCTTGTCTGCCGTGGTGCCAAGCCAGCGCAACGGCGCGTCGTACGACGGCGCATGCTCCAGGGCGATGTGACCATTTCCCCAGTCGATTGCCTGGGACTTACGCTGGTCTTCGCCCTGTGCCAGCATTTCGTACTGTGAATTGCTGGCGAAGGTGCGCACGAACGAGGCGTGCGTGAATGGAGCGTGGTAGCCGTCCGTGCCGTTCTCGGGCAGCATTTTCCAGTTGCAGGCGAAATGCTGCTTCACCCATCCGGCGTCCAGCTTGAGGCGACGGGTGGGTGACAGCGAAACCGAGCGCTCGATGAGGTCGGCGGCGGCGCCGAGGTGCTCGGCCAGCGGCCCGGCGTCCGGGTTGAAGGTGGCGAAGACGAAGCCGTGGAACTCCTCAACACGGGCCGGCTTCTGCAGGCCCAGGCCGTCGCGCTGCCGCGTCTCGCCGCCCCGCAGCGGCACCCCGGTGAGCTCACCCGTGTGGTTGAAGGTCCAGCCGTGGTAGTCGCATGAGAACGCTCGAGCGTTGCCGCGCTCGCGCGGACACAACAGGTTGCCCCGGTGGCTGCACCGGTTGACCAGCACCGAGATCCGGCCGTCGCGGTCGCGCACCATGATGACGGGCTCGAGGCCGAGCGACCGCGTCAGGTAATCGTTGGCATTCGGAATCTCGGATTCATGACCCACGAAGACCCAGCCGCCGTGGAACAGCTTCTTCATCTCCTCGTTGAAGATGATGGGATTTGTGTAGACGCTGCTGTGGACGCGGTCGTGCTGGATGAGCGTGTCGTACTTCGCGCGGCCTGGGTCGCCATGCGTCGATGCGGTGGGCTTGACGGCTGTTTCCATGGTATTCAGATTATTACGATTAGGATAACATTCACGTTTAGCAAAACTTCAGTGAACTTACGCCAGTGGGACAGCTTGCGAATCGGGGAATACCAGTATGAATAAAGCGGTGGGCCGGCGCGGCGTGGACTCGGTGGAGGTGGCCGGACTCCTGCTGCACAGCATGGTGCGGCTCGGCGGCGTGGCCCGTCTGAAGGACCTGGCGGAACATACCGGCATGCCGGCGGCCAAGGTCCACCGCTACGCCGTCAGCCTGGTGGAAATCGGGCTGCTGCGGCGGTTGCCGGAGACGCACCAGTACGCACTGGGGCTGCTCGCCACGCAGCTGGGCGAACTGGCCCCGCAAGGCATGGATCCGGTGGACATCGTAGCGCCGGCCGTGGCGGAGTTCTCGCGGCGGGAGGGCCGCGCCTGCGGCGTAGCGATATGGGGACCGGCGGGTGTGACAATCGTGCGCTGGTTCGGCGTCCACAGCGAAGTGACCATCACCCTGCGCCCCGGCACGATCGTGAACATGACCACCTCGTGCACCGGCTGCGTCGTTGCCTCGTACCTGCCGCGCGAGGTGACCGAACCGCGGGTGCGCGAGGACCTGAAGAGCGCCGGGTTGGCGGGGGAGGGCGACGTGGAGTCGGTCTACCGGCAGTACGCCGAGATTCGCAGCGACGGGATCGCAGCCTCGCACGGCACGCGGATCGCCGGTATCAACGCCCTCAGCGTGCCGGTGCTGAACCACTCGGACGAATTGATCGTGGCCGTATCGATGCTGGGCCACGAGTCGGTGTTCGCAGCACGCACCGACAGCGCCGAGGCCGCTCGCCTGCGGCAGCTGGCGGACCGCCTCGCCGGCATGGTGGGCGGCATGTCGGGGCGGTCACGCTGGCGCTGACACCGCCCGCGCTACAAGCCGTAGCCGGCCGCGTCGGTCTGGTGCCCGTAGTAGTCGCCCCGGTAGTATTCGGCTTGTGCCGGCGCGTCACGGCCGTTCCAGCCCAGCTCCCACACCCAGCCGGACGGATTGGCGAAGTAGAAGCTGACTGCGCCGTCGTTCGAATGGCGGCCGAGCCGGCGCACGATCCTGATGCCCTTTTCCTGCACGATGTCCAGTGCCATGCCCAGGTCGTCCAGGCTGGTGTACTCGAACATCAGGTGGTTGATCCGCTTCTTGCCTTCGTACCCGCGGCCGAAGGAAATCGTGTGCTGCCGCCGGTTGCAGTGCATGAAGATCGGCCGGCGCCTCTCGCCACCGGGGCGGTCGAACTTGTATTCGACGCCGCCGCGCATGCCCAGCAGCCGGTAGAAGGCCAATGCGGCATCCGCGTCGGGCTGGGTCATGAAGCAGTGCCCCAGCCCGTGTTCGCCGGTGAGGAACTTGCCGTGCAGCGGTCGCCCGGGGTGGAAAGGGCGATGGTTCTCGATCTCGGGCCCGAAGAAGATTTCGGTCGCCACACCGGACGGGTCCGCCAGCTTCAACAGGCCCAGCACGCAGCGCTCCTCGGCCTCTTCCTCGGTGCCGCGGCGAAACGCCACGCCGGCGCGCTCGAGCCGCTCGGCCATCCCTTCCAGCGCATCCTGGTCGCGCACGCGCCATCCGATGAACCGGATGTCGTCGCAGGCGTCGCGGCGCACGTCGATGCGGTGATGCCAAGTGTCCAGCCGCAGCTGGAAACCCTCGGTGGCATCCCTTGCCTCCATGCCGGCCACGCCGGTGGCGTACGCGCGCCAGGCATCCAGGTCGCTCACACCGATGCCGACGTAGCCTAGCTCGGTGACGTTGCTGGCAGCGTCCAGCTGCAGCCGTTCCGGTGCGCTCATGGCTGCCTGGCGTAGAAGTCGGTCACCAGGCGATTGAACCGGTCCGCCTGGTCGATATGGCTCCAATGCCCGCACTGGCCGAACATGTGCAGCTCGGCGCGTGGAATCAGGCGGAACAGCCGCTCGCTCGTTTCCGTGGGCACCACGCGGTCCTCGCGGCCATGGATCAGCAGCACCTCGTTGCGGATCGCCTGGATCTGCTCGTCGGGCGTGACCATCGCAAGCATCTTCTGCTCGCGCGTGCCGGGAAACAGCTTTTCGAAGGTCGCCTGGTAGCCGGGACGCATGCTGGTGTGATAGCGCAACTGCACCGCTTCGTCCGTGATGCTCTCCGGAAAGTACGTGAAGTTCTTCAGCAATTCACCCATGCGCTCGACGGCGGGCTGGTAACCATGGCCGGCGTTGAACGCGGGGGGGGCCTGGAAACGCGTACCGACCGCGCCCATCAGGACGGTACGGCCGACGCGCTCCGGGTGCCGCGCCGTGACTGCCAGCGCCAGGCCCCCGCCGAAAGAGTTGCCCAGCAGGTGCGTCTTCTCGATGCGCATGGCGTCGAGGAACCGCAGCACATGATCCACCCAGTAGTCGAGCGAATAACGCGCGTCGGGCGGGCAGGCGCTGTAGCCGAAGCCCACCATGTCCATGGCGATCGCCCGGAATTGCTTGCCGACCTGCGGCATGGTGTACCGCCAGTTCGCATAAGCGGACACGCCGACGCCCGAGCCGTGCAGCATCAGCACCGGAAATCCGGTTCCGTGCTCGTGGTAGTTGGTTTCGATGCCGCCTGCATCGATGGTCTTGCCGATGGCCGGACTGGCTTGTGTTTCCATCATGTCGTCTCCTTGGATAGGTGCTTGGCGAGCAGCGAGATGGCCTGCCGCACGGCCGTGGGGTCCGCGATGCCGCGGCCGGCGATATCGTGCGCGCAGCCGTGGGCGACGCTTGCGAAGACGACGGGCGTCCCCAACGTCAGGGAAGTGGCCCGCAGCGGACTCAGGAGCTTGATCGGGATATGGCCCTGGTCGTGGAACATCGCCACGTAGGCGTCGTGCTGGCGCTGGCTCAAGACCAGATCAGCCGGCAGCGGCCCGTCTACGTCCAGGCCCGCTTCGCGCAGGCTGTGCGCGGCCGGCTTGGTCACGGCTTCGTCCTCGCTGCCGAACAGGCCGTCCTCGCCGGCGTGCGGATTGATGCCGAACAGCGCGATGCGCGGCCGTGGCACGCCCAGCCTGCGCAACATGCGGTCGGTGGCCCGAGCCGCATTGCAGACGAGCTCCGGTGTCATCCGCGCCAGGGCACTGCCCACGCCTTCGTGCAGCGTGACGTGGGTGATGCGCAGCCCGTCCGCCACCAGCATCATGAAGGTTTCATCCGACGGAGTTCCGGTCAGCCGGGCCAGTAGCGGCTGGAACCCGGCGAAGGGAATGCCCGCCAGATTCACGGCCGTCTCGGAGCAAGGGCAGGAGATCACGGCATCGACCTCCCCCTGGGCGGCCAGCGCGACGGCAGCCTCGACGTAGGCCACGGTGGCGGCACCCGCGGCGGCGCTGAGCCGTCCGGGCTGGTACTCGTCCCCCGTGAGGCAGCCGAGCTCGTGCGTGCGGCAGACGCCGCCTGTGCCCCAACGCCGCAGGTTGTCGGCGAGCACGCAGGCGTCGCCCACCAGCGTGATGTCCGCCTCCTGCGCGCAGGCGGCGGCCGCCTTGACCGCGATCTCCGGCCCGATCCCGTTGGGGTCCCCGAGCGCAATCGCAATGCGGGGCCTGGCCGTCACAGCGGAATGGCCAGCAGCGTGTTGACGCGCGAGCTGTCGCAAACGACGACCCGCTCGGCCAGGAGCAGCCGCGGCTGCTCCAGCAAGCGGTCATGATAGGCCCCGGCGGCAAAGATGGACATGTCGCCGTTGCGCATGGTGCGCACGACCACCAGGGGCGTCTCGGCCCGCAGCATGCCGTCGTCGCCGCGCTCGATCAGCGGCGTGCCGACGATGTGGCGGTAAACCTGCTCCTCGTAGATGTTGGCGGTGCGCAGCGCCTGCACGCGGTCGCGCAGCATGCCCTTGCCCTTGGCGTAGATCAGCGAACCCGCAAGCCCGCGCCGGTGGTTGTCCTGGGTCGTGATGCGGTACGTGCACGCGTCATCGAAGTAGTCGGGCCACTCCTCGAGGCGGCCGGTGTCCAGGCTGCGGGAGTACCGTGCGTTCAGCTGCGTCAGCAGGTAGGCGATTTCCTCGTCCTTCATTGCAGCCCCATGCTCGCCCGGTACTGCTTCCAGAAACCGCGGATCGACGATTCGGTCGCCCTGAAATCCTGGCTCCTGCTTTCCAGCCCGCCCAGTTCGATGACCGACTCGGCATCCGGCGCACCGGCGATGCCGCGCTGCACGAAGTTTCCGACCGCGCCGTCCTCCATAGAGACATAGCCGGCCGGGCCGACCAGGTTCGACTGCATCAGGCGCATCTCGCGCAGCTCGGGCGTGTCGTCGGCGAATCCGAGGTAGGTCCAGTGAAGGTCCATGGAGTCCGGGCCGGTGGGAACGATCTGCCGCACGGCCAGGCAGTTCTGGATCTGCTGCAGCACGAAGCCCGGGAACACCGACAGGATCTGCACGTGGATGCCGTCGCCGATCTCGTCCACCCCCGCAAGCATCTGCGGCGCTTCGAGCTGGTAGCCGTCGCGGTTGGCACGCTGTTCCAAATAGGCCGCGTCACCGTCCCGCGCCTGGTCGGGCCGCTTGATCGTGGCGCTGGCATGGTGGCCGCCCGACTCGCTGATCACCACCCCGCCGGCCTGGCTCAGGCGGGTGATGTTGAAGGTGGTGAAGAACAGGTGCAGCAGGCTCGCATGGTAGGTGTCGCGGACGTTCTCGGCATACAGCTTCCAGTTGTTGGGCAGCTCCTGCGTGAAGCGGCCGATCACCTCGACGGGCTTGAACAGGACGCGGCTGATCTTGTCGGCGATCGCGTCCCCCAGGTATTCCTCGAGGGGCTCGACTTCGTCATCGAAGCTCGCAAAGACCAGACCGGCGAAGGTCGCGACCCGCAGCTGGCGCGGGCCGTGGTCCTGCTTGCAGAAGGAGGGCGGCATGCCGCCCTGGCCGCGCACGCCGTTTTCGAACGCCACGCCGGTCAGGTTGCCTTTGCGGTCATACGACCACGCGTGGTAGACGCACTGGAAGTGTTCGACATTTCCCTCGTTCTGCAGGCAGATGAGCGCGCCCCGGTGCGCGCAGCGGTTCTCGAACACGTAGATCTCTCCATCCGCATCGCGCGCTACGACCACTTGCGCATCGCCGACCTGGGCGGTGCGGAAATCGCCGGCGCGCGGCACGTCCGCCTCGAGCCCGACGAAGGTCCAGGTCTTGCCGCGGAAGATGCGCTCCTGCTCCCGTCGGTAGACGTCGTCGCCGGAGAAGAGGCGGTATGGAACGCGCGATTCGCCCTGCAAGGGCCATTGGATCAAGGGCTGTGCTGTCATGGTGTCCCGAGGCGGGGTGCAAATTGTCTCGCTATGCGAGACGCTTGTGTCGCCATGCGAGAAACTGTACGATGCCGGTCCAACGGCTGTCAACCATCTTTTACGCGACTCCATGAAGCAAGCCCCCTCCAGCGGCGCAACGCCATCCGGTTCGATCCAGTCGGTGGGAGTGGCTTTTGCGCTGGTGGAGGAACTCGCCACCTGGGCCGATCCGCTGGGCGTCACCGAACTGGCACGGCGGCTCGGACACACCAAGGCGCGGGTGCACAGACACCTCGCGGCCTTGCGCGAACTCGGCTTGGTCGAACAGGACCCGGCCACCGACCGCTACCGCCCGGGCTGGAAGCTGTTCCGTCTGGGGATGGCGCTTGCGGACAACTTCGATCTGCGCCGCATCGCCCGTCGGCACCTGCTTCGCCTGCACGACCAGGTCGGCCAGACGGTGGTGCTCGCCATGCCGGCGGCCGGGCACATCACCATTGTCGATGCGGTGCAGAGCCGCGACGACGTGGCGATCACGGTGCGCCCCGGCTCGGTCATTCCCGCCGAGTCGTCGGCGATGGGGCGGGTGATCCTCGCCTTCCAGGAGCGCTCGGACGTTTCCGTCGCGGTAGCCGCACGACTGCGCCTCATCCGCGATCGTTGGCTCGAAGTCGCGGTGAACGAGCGGGTCCAGGACATCGCCGCGATTGCGGCGCCGGTGTTCGACGAGGACGGCCACATCGCGGCGTCGATCGGCATCGTTACCATGGAGCCCGTCCTGAGAGACCCGCCCCCGGCCGCTCTGGCGGCGCCCCTGAAGCAAGCCGCCGCCGCCCTGTCGGCCGAGCTGGGATCGACGCGCTGGGCGCAGGCTGCACAGGCGGAGCGCGCCGCTCCGAAGCGCGCGGACAAACGCTCGCGCTGAGCATCGATCGCCTCTGAACGCAAGAACATCACACCAGGAGACAACATGGACCCGAGGAACGTCATCACACGCCGCACCCTGTGCAAGCTCGCTGGCGGCAGCCTGGCCGCGGCTGCGCTGCCCGCCATCGGGCAGTCGTATCCCAGCCGGCCGCTGAAGATCATCGTGGCGTACGCGCCCGGCGGGGCGAACGACATCACTGCACGCGTTTATGCACAGGCGCTCGGCGAGCGGCTGAAGCAGCCGGTGGTCGTGGAGAACCGCCCGGGCGCGGCAGGCATCCCCGGGACCGCCGCCGCCGCCAAGGCCGAGCCCGACGGCTACACGCTCATGCTGGGCGCCGGTGGGACAATGACGATCAATCCTGGGCTGTATCCAAACCTGCCGTACGACCCGCTGAAGGACTTCGCTCCGATCGGGCTGGGTTCGCGCTCTCCGCTGGTGATGATCGTGCCCGCCACGCTCCACGTCAACTCGGTGGCCGAACTCGTGTCATATGCGCGCTCGCGTCCCGACGGCATCACTTTCGCATCGCCGGGCGCAGGAACGCCTCTGCACCTGGCCACCGAACTGTTCACGCGGCAAGCGCAGATCAAGGCGCTGCACATCCCCTACAAGGGCAGCGCGCCAGCCGTCGCGGACGTCATGGCCGGACGCGTCGACCTGATGTGCGACGCACTCAACAGCTCGCTGCCACTGATCCGCGCCGGCAAGTTGCGTGCGCTCGCCGTCACCACTGCCCAGCGCAGCAGCCAGCTGCCGGACGTGCCCACGCTGCAGGAATCCGGCGTGAAGGACTTCGACGTCAGCTCGTGGTTCGGCTTGTTCGCACCCGCGGGCACCCCGCGTGAAAT
>DAIMZU010000097.1:0-8093 GCA_036733845.1 Ramlibacter sp. | reverse complement strand
GCCAACAAGATCGTGCTGGGCAAGCTGTCGGGCCGCAACGCCTTCAAGCAGCGCCTGCAGGAACTCGGCGTCATGCTCGACAGCGAATCGGAGGTCAATGCTGCCTTCTCGCGCTTCAAGGAACTCGCCGACCGCAAGAGCGAGATCTTCGACGAGGACATCCTGGCGCTGGTCGGGGACGAGCAGGCGATCGGGCACCAGGAGCAGTTCGGCTTCGTCTCCCTGGCGCAGCACAGCGAGACGGGCGAGCGGCCGCATGCAGTCGTCGTGTTCACCCAGGAGGGCCGGGAAGTGCGGGGCGAGTCCGACGGCAACGGGCCGGTCGATGCATCGCTCAAGGCCATCGAGAGCCACGTCAGGAGCGGCGCGGAGATGGTGCTGTACTCGGTCAACGCGATCAGCGGCTCGACCGAGAGCCAGGGCGAGGTGACGGTGAGGCTGCAGAACGCAGGCCGGGTGGTCAACGGGGTGGGTGCCGACCCGGACATCGTGGTCGCCTCCGCCAAGGCCTATCTGAACGCCCTGAACAAATTGCAGAGTAAAGCTGAGCGTTTGCCCGCACAAGGTTAGTTGCAACTCCTATAATCCGGAAACGATCTCAGGAATTGCCTGCAGGTCGTTGATTTTCCCGGGATTTTGGCTGAACTGAATTCTTTGGTGTACTTGCGCCAGGGGTGTTCTTCCATTCTCCCGTTTCCGGATTGGATTGCCATGACCCATCACCTGTTGCGCTTTGTCCACGTGCTCGCAGCGGCCCTGGTGCTCTCCGCGGTGACTCCCGCCATGGCCCAGACTTCCTCCCGGCCGGCTGCGACCGCCAAGAAGAAAGCGCAACCGGCGAAGGCCAAGCCCCAGCGCAAGGTACCCGCCGCCTCGGTCAAGCGCGTGGCCGCGACGCCGACCGTGCACGTGCCGCCCCGGCTTTCGTATGGGCAGATCAAGGGCCTGCACCAGACCCAGGACGACCTGGACCTCAAGTCCAGCGTGGCGCTGGTCATCGACCAGGACACCCGTGAGGTGCTGCTGTCCAAGAACGACACCGCAGTCCTGCCGATCGCCTCGCTGACCAAGCTCATGACCGCATTGGTGGTCAGCGAAGCGCAGTTGCCGATGGACGACCTGATCACGATCACGCAGGACGACGTCGACACCGAAAAATGGAGCGGCTCGCGCCTGAACATCGGCACCCGGCTCACGCGCTCGGAAGCCATGCACCTGGCCCTCATGTCCAGCGAGAACCGGGCCGCCAACGCGCTCGGCCGCACATTCCCCGGTGGCATGCCCGAGTTCGTCAGGCGCATGAACGCCAAGGCCCGCGACCTCGGCATGAGCGCCAGCACCTTCGTCGAGCCGACCGGCCTGTCCAGCCGCAACCAGTCGAGCGCAAGCGACCTCGCCCGCCTTGTGGATGCATCGGCCCGTGATCCGCTCCTGCGCGAGTACTCCACCTCCACCGGCGCCCAGGTGGCCGTCGGCAACCGCACGCTCCAATACAACAACACCAATCGCCTGGTCAAGCACCCGGAATGGGAAATCCTGCTCCAGAAGACCGGCTACATCTCCGAGGCCGGACAGTGCCTGGTGATGGCCACCCAGGTGGCGGGGCGCAAGCTGATCATGGTGTTCCTGGACTCTGCGGGCAAGCTCAGCCGTATCGGCGATGCCGAGCGGGTGCGCAAGTGGGTGGAGTCGCAACGCCCGGGGCCGACCTCCTCGGCCGACAGCACGCCGGGCTTCAGCGGCTGAAGCAGTCCTCAGGCCGCCTTCGCGGCGGGCGGGCGAAAGCCAAGGGCCGACGAGATCTCCGTGGCGGTGGCCTGGAGCTTGGCCAGCCAGCCTTCATCCAGACGGTCCGCCGGCGCTGAAATCGACAGACCCGCGACCAGCCGGCCCTGGTCGTCGTAGACGCCGGCTGCCATGCAGCGCACGCCCAGCTCCAGTTCCTCGTTGTCCCGCGCGATGCCGTATTGCCGGGCGCGGGACAGTTCGCGCTCGAGCACGGGAAGCTGCGTGATGCTGTTGCGCGTATGGCCCGGCAGCCCGGTGCGGGTCGCGTAGGCGCGCACGCGCTGCGGATCGTCCGCTGCCAGGAACAGCTTGCCCGTGGAAGTCAGGTGCAGCGGGGCGCGACCGCCGATGGCCCGCACGACCTGCATGCCCGAGCGCTCGCTGTAGGCGCGCTCGATGTAGACGATCTCGTCGCCCTGGCGCATGGACAGGTTCACCGGCTGCTGGATCTGCCGGTGCAGCTCGCGCATGGGAGCGAGAGCCGCATCGCGCACACTCAGGCGCCCTTTGACCAGGTTGCCGAGTTCCAGGAGGCGCATGCCCAGCCGGTAGCTTCCCGCTTCCGGACGGTCGACGAAACGGCCCACGGTCAGGTCGTTGAGGATGCGGTGGGTGGTCGACGGGTGCAGGCCGGTGCGCTCGGCAATTTCCTTGAGCGGCACGGCTTCTTCCCGCGAGGCGAGCACGTCGATGACGGCGAACATCCGCTCGATGACCTGGATGGCAGGGGTGGCGGGCTTGAGGCCGCCGTCGGACTTCTTCATGGGCACACTCCCGTGGGACCTGAAGATTTTACCAAGTGAAATGGGACCCTATCAGTCGGGGTGCCTGTGCCACTGGCCGTCTTCGAGAACCTCGCAGGGACGGAACCGCGACTTGTAGTTCATCTTGGGGCTCTCGGCAATCCAGTAGCCGAGATACACGTGCGGCAAGCCCAGCTGACGGGCCTGCTCGATCTGCCAGAGTACGCTGTAGGTGCCATAGCTGGCCGCCGCATCGGGCTCGTAGAAGGTGTACACGGCGGAGAGCCCGTCGCCGAGCACATCGAGGATGGACACCATGCGCAGCGGCCCCGGTCCGCCATCCGGCGCCGGGTCCCGGAACTCGACCAGCCGCGAATTGACCCGGCTCTGCAGCAGAAACTGCGTGTACTGGTCGATGCTGTCGTGGTCCATGCCCCCGCCGCAATGCCGGCCGCTCTGGTAGCGCAGGTACAGGTGGTAGTGCTCGGGCACGAAGCAGAGCTTGAGCACCCGTGTGTGCAGGCCCTGGTGCTGCTTCCAGGCGCGGCGCTGGCTGCGATCCGGCTTGAATTCCCCGGCGAGGACGCGCAGCGGGACGCACGCCCGGCAGCCGTCGCAGTACGGGCGATACGTGAACATGCCGCTGCGCCGGAACCCACTGGTCACCAGGTCGGAATAGGCGTCGTTGTGGATGAGGTGGCTGGGGGTGGCCACCTGCGACCGAGCCTGCCGCCCGGGCAGGTAGCTGCACGCGTAGGGCGCGGTGGCGTAGAACTGCAGTGTCTGGAGCGGAAGATCCTTGAGATGGGTCACGCTTCGTCGCTGGCGGGCAGGAGTTGGCGCCAGTATAAGGGGCTGAACCGCCAAGGCAGGGGCGGACGCCGAGACGCCCTGGCGATCGCTGCCACGAATTCGCTCCGCGGAATCTCACGCGCGCCCAGTGAGGCGAGATGGCCGGTGTTCTGCTGGCAGTCGATCAGCGGAACGCCCTCCGCACGGCAGAAGCACACCAGCGCCGCCAGGGCGATCTTGGAGGCATCGGGCACACGGGTGAACATCGATTCACCGAAGACGGCCGCGCCCAGGCTGACGCAGTACAGGCCGCCCGCGAGCTCGCCATCGATCCAGGTCTCCACGCTGTGGGCGAGTTGCGCCCGGTGCAGTGCGGTGTAGGCGCGAAGCATGTCGGGACCGATCCAGGTGCCTGCCTGTCCCTCGCGCGGGCTGCTGGCGCAGGCACGGACCACCGTTTCGAAGGCGCTGTCGAAGCGCAACTCGCAACGGGGATCGCGGATGAAGCGGGCGAGGGTCTTGCGCAGCGACCGGTGCAGGCGGAATTCGGACGGCTGCAGCACCATCCGCGGATCGGTGCTCCACCACAGGATGGGCTGTCCCTCGCTGAACCACGGAAAGATGCCACTTCCATAGGCCCGCGCCAGCGTGTCAACGTCCAGCGAGCCGCCGGCGGCGAGCAGGCCCGGCGCGGGACTGTCCGGTCCCCAGGCCCGGGCGGGATCGGGAAAGTCGTCGCCCGGCTGCAGCCAGGGCAGCGGGTCGCGGCGGCGGGTCATGCCAGCCATTCCCAGTGACGATGGCGCACCGGCGGCATGTCGCCGCGGGCGGCGACCGCCCCCGTCCATTCACCCGTCGGCTCGAGCGCGGCCAGCGCCCAGCCGCCGGTATCGAGGCGGGGGTGCGAAGACGCGAGCAGCCGGGCCTCGGGGCCGACGCTCACGGTGAATGACCGGGTGTCATCGTCCAGGCCGCATCCGACCGCCTTGAGCAGGGCCTCCTTGCGCGTCCAGCATCGCAGCAGAGCGAGACCACGTGAAGGTTCGGGCTGCGCCGCGATCGCAGTCATTTCGTCGGGGCTGAAGACTGCGGCCATCTCGGATGCCGCGGGGGCGTTCGCGAGCATTTCAAGGTCGACGCCGACGTCGGCGCCAGGACGCTCGTCCACTGCCACCAGCGCGAGGTCGCCTGAATGGCTGAGGTTGAAAGCCGGCCCTTCGTCGAGGCATGGCTTGCCTTCGGGGCCGGCTCGCAGCTTGAGCTGGTGGGGCGGCTTGCCACAGGCGGAAGAGAGGATCTGCCGGAGCGCCGCGTGGGCTGCAATGTAGCGCCGGCGGACGCGGGGATCAGGCATCCGCATGCCGCGGGCGCGCTCGGGCTCGTCGAGGACGGCCAAAGCGGCCCTGGCAAGGGATTCATCGATGTCCAGCGGCACCTGCCACACCTGCATGCCGCCATTATGTCCAGCCCGAACGCAGCACGGGGCCCGAAGGCCCCGCGAGCGACTGCGCTTCGGACTTACTTGGGCATCACGACTGAGTCGATGACGTGGATCACGCCGTTGCTGGCGGTGATGTCGGTCTTGACGACATTGGCGTTGTCCACCTTCACGCCGCCACCGGTGCTGACGGTCAGCTCGCTGCCCTGCACGGTCTTGACCTTGCCGGCCTTGACGTCCTTGGCCATGACCTGGCCCGGGACCACGTGGTAGGTGAGCACCGCCGTGAGCTTGGCCTTGTCAGCCAGCAGCGCGTCGAGTTGCGCCTTGGGCACCTTGGCAAAGGCGGCGTCGGTCGGCGCGAACACGGTGAAGGGGCCCGGGCCCTTGAGGGTCTGGACCAGGCCGGCTTTCTCGAGGGCGACGGCGAGCGTCTTGAAGTCACCGGCGGCCACGGCGGTGTCGACGATGTCCTTGGCCTGGGCGGAAAGTGCGCTGAAGGCGATGGCGGCGGCGAAGAGGGCTTTTTTCATGGAGAGGTTCCTGGTTGAGGTGGGTTGGATGGGGGAAAGGAAAATAATCAGGGGCTCGGCAGGATCACGCGATCGATGGCGTGGAGGACGCCGTTGGTCGCGGGGATGTCCGTTTGCGTGATCCGTGCCGTGCGGCCGCGCTCGTCGGTGATCTGCAGGCTGCTGTTCACGGTGAACGTTCCGGTCTCGACAGTCGTGATGGGCGTGTCCAGCGGGACCTGTGCCGCAGTCACCTTGCCCGGGACCACGTGGTACGTCAGCACCGAGGTCAGCAGGGCCGTGTTGGCGAGCAGTTGCTCCTTGGTCGCGCCGAGTTCCACGAGAAGGGCTGCAAACGCATCATTCGTCGGAGCGAAGACCGTGAACGGCCCCGTGCCTGACAGCGTGGGCGCAAGGCCCGCAGCCGAGACAGCTTCCACCAGGATGCTGAATCGCGGGTCTGCCTGGGCCTGTTCGACAACGTTCCGTTCGTCGCTGCTGCCACCACAGGCCGCGAGAAAGGCCAGAGAACCGATCGCCAGAAGGCGTTTAATACTGTTGAGCATAGGGTTCCTTTCGGTGTCTGTCCAAGACAAAATAGAATGAGTCCCGAGAGTAGGCCCGTTTCAGTAACCTGTCAAGGATTTGTCTTGGACAAAATCAGTGATTTCGAACCGATATTCAGCATCGCAGCGGTGGAGCGTGAAGTCGGCTTGTCCAAGGATGTGCTTCGGGTCTGGGAGCGGCGGTACGGTTTCCCCGCACCCACCCGCGACGCGAACGGCGAGCGCGCCTACCCGGCGTCCCAAGTCCAGCGCCTGACGGTCATTCGCCGCCTCATGGACCGCGGGCACCGTCCTGGCAAGCTGCTCCCGCTGTCGGCTGCCGCGCTTGCCGAACTTGCGGGCGCGCCGCACGCGGAACCATCCGAGGCGCCGCCCGACGCTGCCATCGGCGAGCTCCTGGGACTGGTCAGGGGCAGCGACGCACAAGGCCTCGCACAGGCCCTGCAACAGCGCCTGATTGGCGAAGGGCTGCAGAGCTTTGTCCAGGACACGGTGGCGCCGCTTACTGTGGCCGTGGGCCAGGCCTGGGCGGACGGACAACTGCGCATCTACGAGGAGCACTTGTTTACCGAGGTTGTGACGCGCCTGCTGCGGCAGGCGGTGGCTGCGCTGCCGCCCGGTCGCGCCCCGGTCGTCCTCCTGACCAGCGTGCCGGAGGAGCCGCATGGGCTCGGGCTGATGATGGTGGAGGCGGTCGTCGCCTTGCAGGGCGCCCGATGCATCGCCCTGGGCACGCAGATGCCGCTGGGTGAAATCGTTCGCGCGGCCCTGGCGCACCAGGTCGATGTGGTCGCCTTGTCGTTCTCGCGCGCTTTCCCGGCCCGCCAGGTCGCACCCGTGCTGCGCCAGCTGCGCGAAACCTTGCCGCCACGGGTCGGACTGTGGGCTGGTGGCGCGGGGGTGTCTCGGATGGCCACCACGCCGGGCGTGGAGCTGCTGCATAGCCTGGAAGCGGCCGCGGCGGCCGCGTTACGGTGGCGCGCAGAGTCTGCGGATACCGGCACCCCTGAGGTCGGAATCCGCGGGGGTTCGACCGCCTGACGCCCCGGTGCAACGCCCCTCCTGACCGATTGAGGTCCCTGCTGCGGGAAAACTGCTCCTAATTCGTTACCACTTGTATGATCTTCCGATGAGCTAGCGGGCGTCACAGCGGCGCCTCGAGCGGGGCCGCATGACGCCCCGGAGGAGTGGGGATGAAGAAATTCGCGTTGGCGAAGCCGCGCCTGACCGTGCTTGCCCTCGCCGTCCAGGCCGCCTGCGGCATGCCGGCCCTGGCGCTTCCGCAGGGGGCTTCGGTGGTCCAGGGCGTTGCCAGCATTTCCCAGCCGGCAGCCAACGTGCTGCAGGTGCAGGCGGGCAACGGCGCGATCATCCATTGGCAGCGTTTTTCCATCGGTGCGGGTGAGACGGCCCGCTTCGTCCAGCCGGATGCCTCCAGCGCGGTGCTCAACCGGGTCACCGGTGGCGAGGTCTCGCACCTGCTCGGGCAACTCCAGGCGAACGGGCGTGTCTTCCTGGTCAACCCGAACGGCATCGTCGTCGGGGCGGGCGCTCGTATCGACACGAACAGCTTCGTCGCATCCACCCTCGACATCGCCGACGCCGACTTCCTGGCGGGGCGCCTGCGGTTCCTCGCGGCCGCAGGCGCGGGCGGCATCCGCAACGACGGCCTCATCACCGCCGGTCCGGGCGGGAAGATCGCGCTGATCGCGCCCGACATCGTCAACAGCGGAATCATCCACGCCGAGGGCGGGAACATCCTGCTGGCGGCGGGCCGCAGCATCGAGATCACCAGCGCCGACATGGCCGGCGTGCGCTTCGAGATCCAGGCGCCGAGCGACTCGGTGCTGAACCTGGGCAAGCTGCTGGCCGACAACGGCGCGGTGCGGGCTTTCGCCTCGACGCTGCGCAATGAGGGCGTGATCCGGGCTGACCGGCTTGTGCAGGGGGCGGACGGCCGCATCGAGCTGGTGGCTTCCGGCGACCTGACGCAATCGGCGGCAGGCTCCGTCAGCGCGTCCGGCCTGGCCGGTGGAGCCGTGACTTTGCAGGCGGCGGGCGGCACGGCCCGCGTGGGCGGAACGGTGACCGCCACTGGCAGCATCGGGCAGGGCGGGCAGGTTCAGGTGCTGGGCCAGCGCGTCGCCGTCGAGGCGGGCGCCATCGTCGACGCCTCGGGCGCGGCGGGGGGCGGCCAGGTCCTGGTCGGCGGCGAATTCCAGGGGGCGAACGCGCAGGTCCAGAACGCACAGAG
>DAIMZU010000096.1:0-8145 GCA_036733845.1 Ramlibacter sp. | reverse complement strand
ATCCAGTGGCGGGGCGGGAAGCGGCGTAGGGGTTTTCCCACACCTGCGGTGAGCAAGGCTGTGGACAAGTCGTGTGCAGCACGCCCGGAGCCGCGCCAATCGTGGCCCATTGGCGATTTGCCTTGTTTTTAAGCAGGGGCGTCACTCTCGGGGCGGGTAAGCTTCGCGGTGCACCGGCGGGCTGCACGACAGCGCTGATCCGCCGCACTTTTCCATTTTTCTGCAATCCCACGAGGAGACATTCCCATGAGCAGCGGCCGCAAGATCGGCATGGTTGGCATCGGCCTGATGGGCCACGGCATCGCCACCAACCTCCAGAAGCACGGTCACGAACTGGCCCTTTTCGAGCACCCCGGCAACCAGCCGCTCGATGGCCTCAAGGCGGGCGGAGCGGTGGGGCTGGCCACAGTGCGCGAACTCGCGGCACGCTCGGACATCGTCATCACCGTGCTGACCGGTTCGCCCCAGGTCGAGGCCGTCATCACCGGCGAAGGCGGCGTCCTGGCCGGGCTGCGCCCGGGCACCATCGTGATCGACTGCTCCACCGCCATCCCGTCCTCCACGGTGCGCGTTGCGCAGGCCGTCGCCGCGGCGGGCGGGCGCTTCCTCGATGCGCCCATGACCCGCACGCCCAAGGAGGCGGCGGAGGGCCGGCTCAACCTGCTCGTGGGCGGCGACGCGTCCCTGCTGGAGGAGGTGCGGCCGGTGCTGTCCTGCTTCGCGGAGAACATCACGCACATGGGGCCGGTGAGTGCGGGCCACAGCGCCAAGCTGCTGCACAACTACGTGTCGCTGGGCATGGTGACCCTGCTGGCCGAAGCCGCGGCCTGCGCGCAGCGCAACGGGGTGGAGCCGGGCGCCTTCGTCGAGGTGCTCGCCAAGGGCGGCGGCGGGGGCATCGCGCTGGAGCGGATCAAGCCGTACCTGCTGTCGCAGGACCCGTCGGGCCTGAAGTTCACGGTGTCGAACGCCCGAAAGGACCTCGACTACTACAACACCATGGCCGCGGACGCGGGCGTTGCGCGCGACATCGCCGCCGCGGTGCTTGCCACGCTGGAGAAGGCCGTGGCCGGTGGTGCGGAGCAGTCCTACGTTCCGGAGCTCGCGGGAATCCTGGGCAGGCGCTGAGGGGCCGGGGCCGGCCCCCGGTCAGCGTCCTTCGCTCACGACGTTTTCGAGCCGCCCGATCCGATCAATCTCACAGACCACCACGTCGCCGTCCTTCAGGTAGCCCGTCGCCGGCACCATGCCATCGGTGCCCGACCAGCGTCCGCCGAGTTCCTTGTCGGTCGACCAGGCGGTTCCGCTCGGTGTGCCGGTGATGATGACCATCCCCGGCTTCAGGGTGACGTTGACCGAGAAGAAGTGGACCAGTTGCGCGACGCTCCAGATCATCTGGGAGGTGCTGCTGATCTGCCGCAGTTCGCCGTTGACCCATGAGCGGACCATCACGTCCTGCGGGTCGGGAATCTCGTCGGCGGTGGTGATGCAGGGGCCCATCGGGGCGCTCGAGTCGAAGAACTTGCCGCGCCCGAGTTCGTACCAGTAAGAGCCGTCCGGCCGGCGCCGCACCTGTCGGTCGCGCGCGGTGACGTCGTTGACGATGGTGTAGCCGAACACGTGCTCGAGCGCTTTCTCCTGCGGAATGTGGCGCCCGGGCTTGCCGATCACCACCGCGAGTTCGACCTCGCCGTCGAGCTTGTTCGTGAGCACGCGGTCCAGCACGATGGGGGCGCCGGGGCCGACCACGCAGTCGCCAGTCTTGATGAAGAACTCGGGCTCCTTGCCGCTGGTGTCGGCGTTGGCCTTCTCCTGGTTGTGGCTCAGGTAGTTGCTGCCCGAGCACAGGATGGTCGTGGGCACCATGGGCGCGAGCAGGCGGGCGTCCGAGACCGCGACGCGGCCGGCGCCGCTGGCGCGGCTGCGCTCGACCGCCGCGGCGAAGGCCGCACGCAGGCTGTCCCAGTGCTGGATGACGGCGATGGTGCTGCCCAGGTGGGCGGCCGCGCCGTTGTCGAACGTGGGCTGCGCCTGGTGGACGGCGAGCACGTCGACAACGCTGTCGCCGTCGAGCACGCCCACGCGAGGGCCGGACGAAGTCTGGAAATTGACGAGTTTCATGAAGCGTTCAAAGGTGAAAGGAAAGGCGCGAGCGGCTCGATCACTCGATCTTGCCCATCTTGGTCAGGACCGCATCGAGGCGGCGGGTGTCGGCCTGCAGGAAGCGCGCGAATTCGTCCGAGTCGAGGTACTGGATGGGCGTGCGCTGGCTGGCCATGGCCTGCGTGAAGGTCGGGTGGGCCGCACCTTCCTTGATGGCGGTGCGCAGCCGGTTGACGATCGCGTCGGGCGTGCCCGCAGGCGCGAAGACGCCGGTCCAAAGGTAGAACTCACCGTCGTGCCCGAGTTCGCGCGCGGTGGGCACCTCGGGCAGCGAGGGCACGCGGTCGCGGCTCATGGCGGCCAGCACGCGGAGCCTGCCGGATGCGATGTGCGCGGCGATCGCGCCGGGGGTCTGCATGGTCGCATCGACCTGGCCCGCGAGCAGGGCCTGGATCTGCTGGCCGCCGCCGCTGAAAGGCGCGTGGATCATCTTCAGGTCGGCGGCATGCGCGAGGATTTCCATGGCCACGTGCGTGGTGCCGTAGATGCCGGACGAGCTGTACGAGATCTTCCCGGGCTGCGCCTTCACGTCGCGGATGAAGTCGGCCAGCGTGTTCCATTTGCTCTCGGAGCGCACCGCCAGCACGGTGGGGTCGGCGGTCAGCCGCGCGATCGGGCGGAACTGGTCCATCTGGAAGGTCGCCGCGCGGCCGCTGATGCGGTCGGAGATGGGAATGGTGATGATGCTGGGCAGCGCCATCATCAGGGTGTAGCCGTCCGGACGGGACTTGGCCGCGGCGGACATGCCGATCGCGCCGCCCGCGCCGCCGCGGTTGTCGATGACGATGCTCTGGCCGAGGTTGGCGCCCATGCCCACGGCCAGGGGGCGCGCGGTGATGTCGGACACGCCGCCGGGCGTGAAGGGCACGATCATGGTGATTGGCCGGTCAGGGTAGGCCTGTGCCTGTGCGGTGGCGGTCACGGCAAGGGCAGCCGTCGCGAGGATGGATCGAATCCAGCCGGTGAGCTTCATGGTGTGTCTCCTGGTGAAGGCGGGGTGGGCATGCACCGCATGCATCCGCTTCGGTGCGTCGTGTTCGAACGGAAGAACGATTCTGGTGCGCGAACCTGCGCCTGCGTGATCGGGAAAGTCCCGAGCGTTCGCATAGCGCACGGCATCGGGCTCAGCCACGGCCCGGCGGCTCGAGCGAGAAGGTGTCCTGCGACGCGGCGGGCTGAGGCAGGCCGAGCAGGTGCATGAGGGTGGTGGCGTTGCGCTGGCCCTGGTCCTCGTTGTTGTTGTTGAAGATCACCTGCACGAGCGCCGCGCGATGAGACAGATCGCGGATGCGGCCTGCAAGCTCGGCGAGTTCCTCGTCGGGGTAGTCGTAGTTGAACCGGTCCGATGCGGCCGTGAGGCCCTTGGCGTTCCAGGTCGCGTGGTTGCGGCCGTGCAGGCGCACGACGGCCAGGTGCGGGACGGTCGCTTCCCAGACGGCGGGCACGCTGTTGTGGAAGCCCTGCGGTCCATCCACGACCGTGTGGGCGGCCCCGAGCTCGTGCTGGAGCGTGAGGGTCTCCTGCGCGTGCGGGCCCTGGAACCAGGTGGCGTTGCGGAACTCGACCGACAGCTGGTGCCCTGCCATGCGTTGGGCGCATTCGCGCAGGTGATCGATGCCCTCCCGGTTGCGCAGCATCCAGGGCGCGAACTGGAAATGCACGGCCACCAGCTTGTCCGCCGTGCGAAGCGGCTCGAGCGCCTCGATGAAGCGCCGCCAGAGTTCGTCCAGAACCTCCGGGGGGAAGTCGCGATAGTAGAGGGTGGTCTTGCGCAGGGGCGCGAGGGCCACCTGCAGGTCCTTGTGCAGGAACTGCAGCGCGGTCTGGTGACCGGTGAACGCGCGGAACGCCTTGATGTTGAAGACGAACCCCGGCGGGGTGCGCTCGGCCCACAGTTGCGTGACGTTCGGGGCCGGAACGGCGTAGTAGCTGGAATCGACCTCCACCATGGGAAAGCGCGACGCGTAATAGCGCAGGCGTGCCTCGGCGCTGCGGCAGCCGGGCGGGTAGAAGCGGCCGCAATCGATCAGCGACTTGTCCGTCCAGGAGGCGGTGCCGACGAGGATGGCCATGCGGCATTGTGCAGCGGGCGTGGCGGGCGGAGGGGCTTCGGCAGGCTCAGCCCGAATGGGGGTGGGCTCGGCCCGAACTTATCTGTACAGCGTCAGACCGGCGTCGCGTCCCCGCCCTCGACGATCACGTTCTCCACGATGCCCCCACCGCCGCGGCGGTATGACGCCGCTTCGGTGTACTCCGGCGACTGGAAGCACTTCACGCCGGCCTCCAGTGACGGGAACTCGATCACCACGAAGCGGTGGAAGGTGTCCGGTCCTTCCATGATCTGGTAGCGCCCGCCCCTCGCGAGCACGCGCCCGCCGTGGGCCGCGATGATGCCGGGCACGCGGTCGGTGTATTTCTTGTATTGAACGGGGTCGTTCACCACGCAGCGGGAAATCCAGTAGGCAGCCATGCCGAGTCGTCCTTCATTGACCGAGGTTGGGCAGCCAGGTAGCCAGCTGCGGGAAGAGCACGAGGAAGATGATCGAGCTGAGCAGCGCGATCCAGTAGGGGATGGCGCCGCGGAAGATCTCCGCGTTGGTGAGCCCCGGTTCGTCTGGAACAGCGGCCTTGACCGTGAACACCAGAATGCCGAAGGGTGGCGTCAGAAGCCCGGTCTCGATGGCCAGGATGCCGATGATCGCGAAGGCCAGCGGGTCGAAGCCGACAGCTGCCGCCACGGGCGCGAACACCGGCACGGTCAGCAGGATGATCGAGATGGAATCGATCAGCGCACCGAGGATGAACCACACCAGGATCATCAGCGCCAGCACCATGTAGGGCGAGAGGCCCGAGCTCGCGAAGAAGTCCTTGGCCATGCCGGTCAGGCCGGTCATGGACAGCACGCGCGAGTACAGCTGGGCGGTCACCAGCAGCAGCAGCAAGGGTGCGGAGGTCCGGCCGACCGAGATGACCGCCTGGATCATTTCCTTCATCCGCATGCCCCGGGTGAGCGCCAGGATCAGCGCCAGCGTGGCGCCGACGCCTGCGCCTTCCGTGGGCGTGAAGAAGCCGAACCAGATGCCGCCCAGCACCGTCACGACCAGCGCGATGATGCCGAAGGTGCTGATCAGGATCTTGCGCAGGTCGGCCTCGGTGGTCAGGTCGACCGGCAGCGGCTGCGCGCGGCGCAGCGCCTCGATGGCCGCCGGCTGCTGCGCGAGCTGCATGTTCGGGGGCAGGGCGCCGGCGGCTCCGCGTCCTTCACCGACGCGGTGCGGCTGGGTGCGTGCGACCCACACGATGTAGCCGATGAAAAGCGTGACCACCATCAGGCCCGGAAGGACGCCGGCGATGAAGAGCTTGCCGATGGATATTTCGGTGAGCACGCCCCAGACAATCATCAGCACCGACGGGGGGATCAGCATGCCGAGGCAGGCGCTGCCGGCAATCGTCCCCAGCGCGAGTTTCCGGTCGTAGCCGTAGCGGCGCATCTCGGGGTAGGCGATCTTGGAGAAGGCAGCGGCGGCCGCGATGGACACGCCGCTGACGAAGGCAAACACCCCGTTGGCCAGGACCGTCGCAACCCCCAGCCGGCCGGGAATGCGCCGGGTGGTGCGGTTGATCAGCGCGAAAAGGTCGCTTGCGGCGCCGCATCGGGCCAGGAACTCGCCCATCAGCATGAACAGGGGGATGACGGCGAAGATGTAGTCGCGCAGGGCCTCGTAGGCCGTGTTCGCGGCGAAGCTCATCATCGCCTGCGGGTCACCCGTCAGCAGGAACAGGCCCAGCATGCTGGTCAGGCCGAGAGAGATCGCGATGTGCACCCCGCTGAAGACCAGCACGAGCAAGGTGCCCACGAGGATGAGGATTTCGGTGGTTCCGTACATGGCGGCTCGTGCTCAGTGGCTCACGCCCAGGGGGGCAGGCGGCGTGCCGCGAACCAGGTGCATGCCGGCTCGCACCAGCAGCAGCAGGTAACTCAGTGCGGCGATGAAGGTGCCGAGGATCAGGATGAAGCGGGCGGGCCAGACCGGCACGCGCAGGGCGCCCTCGCCCTCGAACTCGTTCGAGCGCCACGCATGGGCCGCGCCGTCGAAGCTGGCCCAGCAGATGAGGGCGAAGAACAGGAGGCCGGCGGCCGCCGCGATGACCGCGAAGAAGGCCTGCGTGCGGGGCCCGCCGCGGCTGACGAACATGTCCACCTTGAGCATGCCGCCGGAGCGGATCGCGAACCCGACCTGTAGGTAGCAGACGATCACGATGGTCAGCGAGACGATCTCGGTGGTGCCCTTGACAGGCTGGTTGAACACCACGCGTCCGATCACGTCCGCGGTGACGAGAAAGCACAACAGGAAGGCCAGGACCGCCGCCAGCACCAGCAGTGATCGGGTGAGGCGGTCGACGAGCCGCTCGACAAGAGCCATGATGGATTCCGTTGGTTCATGGAAGGGCCCGCCGGGTGGCGGGCCCGCCGCGCAAGCCGCTTACTTGATCTGGTAGCGCACCGGCCACTTGTGGCCCATCTTCTCGGCTTCTTCCAGGGTCAGGCGCAGGACCTGTGATGCCGGAAGGCCCTGTTTGTCGAGGTCGGCCGCATGCTGTGCCGGCCAGCCCTTGAGCGATTCGGCCCAGGACACCTTGACCGACTCGGGCACGGACTTGACGTTCACGCCCAGGGACCGGAGCTGGGCGAGCTGCTTCGGATAGTTCTCTTCGTTGACCGTTCCGGTGCGGGCCTCGTACTCGCGGCCGACCTCGACGATGATGTCCTGGACTTCCTTGGGCAGGCGCTGGAAGCGGTTCTTGTTGATGGTCAGACCGTGCCATGTGATGGCGCCGAAGCCGATCTCGGTGTAGTGCTTGGCGACTTCATGCAGCTTGAAGTTCACCCAGCCCGAGGGGAACATGATCCAGCCGAAGTACACGCCGGTCTGCATCGAGGTGTAGGCCTCGGGCAGCGAAGACTGCACCGGCACCGCGCCCGCGTACTCCAGCCACTTCAGGTTCAGGCCCGCGCCCGCGAGCTTGCGGCCCTTGAGGTCGCTGACGTTGTTCCATTCGAAGGTGGTGCCCAGGTTGTAGCCGTTGTCCGAGATGAGCGCGATCAGCTTCTGGTTGAACTTGTCCTCGAACACCTGGGACATGTAGGGCACCTTGTCGTACACCGCCCGCGCGAGCTTGACGCTGCGATCGGGGCTCATGGTGCCGAAGGGCAGCATGACCTGGAAGGCATGGAGCGGCAGGTTGGACGGCTCGAAGCAGAAGCAGTAGCCGCCGATGTCCACGATTCCCGACTGGACGCCTTCGAGCGTGTCGGCCACCTTGACCATGGATCCGCCGTAGGCTTCCACGAACTCGACCTTGTGCTGCGTGCGCTCGGCCACGCGCTTGGTGACCTCGGGCACGAAGAAGTTCTGCATGAGGTTCACATACGTGTTCGCCGCCGGGTGGCCGGAGGCGATGCGCAGCCGGAAGGTCTCGGCGCTCGCGCTGCCGATGCCGAGCGCGATGAGCGCGCCGGCAATGAGTGTGGTCCTGAATCGTTTCGTCATGGTCTGTCTCCTGGTTATGGGGGCTCCTCGCGCCCCGGGGTCTCTGGCAAAGGGGATGGTCGAAGCCTTTCAGGGCAGGAGCACGCTCGAGCCGGTGGTACGGCCGGACTGGAGGTCGTCGTGCGCGCGCCGGATGTCCGAGAGCGGATATCGCTGGTTGATGGTGAGCTTGAGCACGCCCTGGCCAAAGGCCTTGAACACGGCAGTCGCAGAGGCACGGAGGTCCTCGTTGGAGGCGGTGTAGGTGACCAGCGTCGGCCGGGTGAAGTAGAGCGATCCCATCTTTTGCAGGGTGGCGGCGGCGACCGGCGGCGGTGCGCCCGTGGTAGTGCCGAACGAGACGAAGAAGCCGCGTGGCGCCAGGCTGTTCAGCGAGGCATCGAACGAGTCCTTGCCGACCGAGTCGTACACCACGGGCACGCCCTTGCCG
>DAIMZU010000095.1:0-8151 GCA_036733845.1 Ramlibacter sp. | reverse complement strand
CGAACTCGGACGGCGTCGACGTCTGCGCCAGGGCCCCCGTGGCTTCCAGCTTGGCGCGAATGGCCTCGTCAGTCAGGACGGTCTTGACCGCCTCGTGGATCTTCGCCACCACCTGGTCCGGAGTTCCTGCGGGAGCGAGCAGGCCGAACCAGATCACCGAATTGAAGCCGGGTACCGTCTTGTTGATGGGCGGGACGCCGGGAAGCAACGGCGAGGGCTCCGGCGTGCCCACCCCCAGCATCTTGATGTTCCCCTCCCGCACCTGGCCAAGCATCGCTGATGAAGGAGTGGTCAGGAGCATCTGGACTTCCCCCGATCGCACGGCGAGCGTGGTATTGGCTTCTCCCTTATAGGGCACATGCTCGACTTTGATGCCAGCATTGTTCGCGAATCGGGCGGACGCGAGATGGCCAAACGAGGCAGTGCCTGCGGAGGCGTACAGAACACCCTTCGGCTGGCTTCGGGCGTACTGGAGGAAATCGGCCAAGCTGTTGCCCGGCACCGTCTTGCTTGCCACCAACACCATCGGAACGGCGGTGACAGTGGTGATCGGTTTGAAGTCCTTCAGCGCGTCGTACCCGGCCTTGTCATTGAACAAGGGCGCAATCAAGACCCCGCCATTCGGATACAGAAGGGTATACCCGTCCGGTTTGGAACGCGCGACGTACTGCGCCGCGATCGTGCCCGATGCGCCAGGCTTGCTCTCCACGATCACCGGCTGGCCCAGCACCTTGCCCAGTTTGTCCTGAATCATTCGCACTTGCCCGTCACTGGTGCCGCCGGCGGGATAGGGCACCACGATGGTGATGGGACGCGATGGAAAGTTGTCGACCTGACCGAAGGCGGTTCCTGAGCCGAGGAAAGTAAGCACCAGGATCAGCGCTTGCTTGCTTGCTTTCATGTCTATTGTCTCCTTGTGCGGTTCACTGGGCTGCTGTTGCTTAAGGGATTTCTCAATGGTTGATCCATTGTACACTTGAGTGTCAATCAAATTAGCGTAAAAACCCACTGTCGCCGTCGGTTGCATGCGGATCCTCTTGCGTGGAAGAGGTTCCCCCTGCACTCTCCGGCGCCCCGGCCCGCAGCACAGCACGCCAGCGACGGCCTGGTGCGCATCGGCGGCCACTGGCACATCGCGCAAAATACGGCGCGCTACCTAGCCTCGGCTGGCAGAGCCACGCAGGTGAAGTCGCTGACCCACAACTGGTTCGGCCGCTCAGCCCCGAACTGCCCGCTGACTCGGTCGAGCGAGCACGGCGCCTTGCTGTCGCTGACCGTCGTTCTCACCACCTTGCCGCGCATGACGCCGCGCAGTCCGAAGCAACGCATAAGCCCCTCCACCGTGCGACGGGGTAGGGCGGTCCCCTCGCGCGCCAACTGCTTCCAGACCTTGTCAGCGCCGTAGACCTACGCGTTTGCCTGCCAGACACGTTCGATCTGTGGCGCCAGGGCCGCGTCGTGACGCCCGGCCACAGCGCTTGTCCGGTTCGCGCAGCAGCGCTGCATGGCGCCAATACTTCGACGGGGCAATCTGCAGTGCCTTGCAGATTGGCTCGACTCGGGGTGACGCGATGCTTGTCGATGAAATCGTTCAGGACTTCAGTCGGCGGTCGAGCGCCGCCTGGGCGAAACACGCGCTCGCCAGCTTCAAATCTCGTTGGCCCGACGGCGCTCCTCGACCTCGCGTTCAAGGTCCTGGACCCGTTGCGCTTGCGACCTCGTAACGCGCTCGCGCACCTCGGCATCGACCTCCATCCGCTTGACCCATCGAGCAGCGTTTCTGCAGCCGATCTTCGGCGCGATCGATTCGACCGCTGCCCAAAGAGACGGGTACTCTCGCTTGTGCTCCCGCACCATCCTCCGCACGCTCACGGACTTCCGGTGAGAACTTGCTCGACTTCTTCATGGCTCAATCCTCTGCGAGATTTGAGCCTCCTCAAAAACGGGGGCCATTCACACTTGCCTCTCGAGACCAAGGGAGCGCTGTTCCAAGTAGCCTCCACTGCAGGGCAGGCGGGTAGAGGCTCTGTCAGCAACACGCGCCCCCCAAACGCACAGCTACCGCTGCTGCGCCATTCCCGCATCACGGATGACCTTGCCAAATACCGCTGTGTCCCGGATCTGCAGTTCTGCCAAGTGCTTGGGACCCGCAGGCGCGGGCACATATCCTTTTTCGATGAGGAATTCCCGGCCTTTCTCGTCTGCAAGGATTTCCGTCACGTGCCTGGCAATGACGTCCGATACCGGTCGCGGTGTCGTGGCCGAGGCGCTCCAGATCGCGCCCCACGACGAAACGTCGAAATCCGGAAATCCAAGCTCGGACAATGACGGGACTTGCGGGAGCTTCGGACTCCTTACCTTCGTGGAGATGGCCAAGGCCACTGCCCGCTCCGATTTGATGACAGGCAATGCTGTCGTGATGTCGCAGAAGTAATAGTCGAGGCGACCGCCGAGGAAGTCGCTCATCGCCTCGCCGCTCTGCTTGTACGGAATATTCGTAGCCTTCAGCGTCGCCACTTGCTTGAACAGCTCCCCCGCGATCCGGCTGCCTACGCTGGTGCTCGCAAACGAAAGCGGCGCGGCTGCTGACCTCGCGGTGGCAATGAACTCACCGAACGACCTGGCTTTGCTGCGTTCTGGATTGACGATCAGGACGAATGGGATGTATCCAAATGCGGATAGTGGAGCGAAGTCGGCCGCTGGATCGAAAGGGAGCTTCGGGTAAATGGCGGCATTCGCCGCGTGGGTAGAGGACCCCGCAACGAAGAGGTTATACATGTCAGGAGCGGCGCGCACGGCGGCGACGGCACCGATGTTTCCATCCGCACCCGGCGCATTCACCACCACAACAGACTGCCCAAGCCGGCTTCCGAGACGCTCGGCGACGTATCGCGTCACGGTATCCAGACCGGTTCCCGCCCCGTAGCCGACCACAATCCTTACTGGTTTATCCAGTTTTGACTGAGCGCTCGCTGCGGACCATGTGACCGCGCTAGCTCCCGCAACTTTAAGCAGCAGGCGTCGAGTCGTAGGGATCATTGCTGGCTCCTGAAATCTACCGATAACATTTCCACGGGGTGGCTCCAGGGCCCGAAAGCCCCAGGGTAGTCAACAATTCTAGATCTCCTTTGAAGACGTCACTTAAATTTCACTTAATCCGTCATCAAGTTTTTCTTGCTTGTAGGGCGCGACGCTGCAGGCAATCATGTCCAGCATGGTCGGACGACATACCCTTTTCTTGATCCAGGCGGGCGTTTGGGGGATATGTGTCGCACCGTGCGTAGCGTGATTCCGGACCCGGCATGAACCTGACTCTTACCCCAGACGAACTAAGTTTTCGCCAATCGATTCGGGAGTTCATTGCGGCGTACAGGCACTTGGCGCCACCCGAGTCCGATACCCGGCTTGCGACGGAGGAGCGTCGCCTGTGGCAACAGCTTTTGCTTACCAACGGCTTTCTGGGACGAACAGTCCCTTCGCGCTATGGCGGCTACGGGGCCAAGGCGAACCTGATGGAGCAGCGCGCGATCTCGGAGGAGTTCGCTGCGGCTGGCATCACGGACCGGATGCTGGTGGCGAACCGGCAAGGCGTGTCGATGTTGGTGCCGACCCTGCTCGAACACGGTACGGAGGAGCAGAAACAGCGCTGGATCCCCCCTACGCTCCGGGGAGAGTTGATCTGGTGCCAAGGCTATTCTGAACCAGGGGCAGGTAGCGACCTGGCGGCCCTGTCCACGCGCGGACGCATCGAGGGAGATCACTTCGTCATCACTGGGCAGAAAATCTGGACAAGCGAGGCACATCAGGCCGACATGATGTTCTGCCTGGTCCGGACCGAACCGGAGGCAGAAAAGCACCGTGGCATCAGCTTCATTCTCGTGCCGATGAGTGCAGCCGGCATCGTCGTGAGGCCGCTGAAGACGATGACCGGCAGATCCTCTTTCAACGAGGTCTTTCTCACTGACGTACATGTGCCACTGGATCATCTCGTGGGTGCCCGTGGGCGTGGTTGGGAGGTCGCCAATGAGGCTCTCAAGCACGAGCGCGGGGCTCTCGGCAATCCAGAGGTCACGCAGACCCGTTTCCAGGAACTGGTCGAGCTGATGACCACCGAAAAGGTCAACGGCTCCCGCCTCATCGATAACCCGGTCTACACCGACAGGCTGGTGAAGCTGCAGTCATGGCTCATGGCGCTCCGGCTGAACAGCGCCAGAATTCTCACGTGCCGCATGAAGGGCGAAGAGCCGGGCCTCTGTCAGCTCGTTGTGAAGCTTCAGGGTTGCGAGCTGAATTACCAACTATCCGCTCTGGCAATCGATGTTCTCGGAGAAATCGGGGTTCTGGACGGGGGCAGTGATTTCGTCCGCGCTGGTGGAGCCTGGCAGAAGAACTACATGTTCGACCTGGGGCTGATCATTGGGGGCGGCACCGCTCAGATACAAAAAAACATCATCGCGGAGCGCGGGCTCGGGATGCCGCGCCGCGCTCACGCGGGTTAGAAGGCTGGCAATGGATTTCGGACTCTCGGATGATCAGCGGGCCTTCCAGGATGCGTTGGCGCAGTGCCTCACGGATTTCAGTTCGACATCGACGGTACGGCGCATCCTGGACGGAGATGCTGCAGCGGCCAGGGCGCTTCAATCGCGCCTGAACGAGGTGGGTGCGACCGGGATCGTCGTGCCAGCGGAGCATGGTGGTTTGGGGCTGGGAGTGCTCGACGCCGCAATCGTGTCCGAGATGCTGGGACGCTACGTCGCCCCCGTCGATCTGACCGGTAGTGTATTAACGGCGATTGCGTTGAGTCGTTCAGGGTCCGAGTCCCAGAAGGCGGCTTGGCTCGGGAAGCTGGTGGACGGCGCTGCCAGTTTCGGGGTCGCGCTCACGCACGCGATATCCGACCGGGAGGGCGGCATTGTCTCGTCAGTCGGGGGACGGCTCAACGGCCGTTCGTTGCTGGCCGCCTGCCCGCCTGATTCGACGCACCTGCTGGTTCCGGACAGTCTCGGAGCCCTCTGGATCGTGAGCCGGGACTCGCCGGGTGTACGCGCGCGCCAGCTAGTGACTGTCGACCGCACCAGGGGTTTTTGCACGTTGGAAATGGAGGACGTTGTCGGTGAGCGACTCGCGAATTCGGGCGGCAGCGAACTGTTGTCCGAACTGATCGCCATCGCACGCGTGCTCATCTCGGCTGACGCACTGGGTGCGTCCCAGCGGATGTTGGAGATGGCCGTCGCCTATGCGCATGATCGCAAGCAGTTCGGTGTTCCCATCGGGTCCTTTCAAGCCGTCAAGCACCTGTGTGCGGAGATGGCAGCTGAAATCGAGCCTTGCCACGCCTTGCTGTGGTTCGCAAGCCATTCGCTGGACCAACGTCTGCCAGATGCCGTGGTGTCCGCGTGCCACGCAAAAAGCCGGATCGCGGATGTCTCGCAATTCGTTGCCCGGGCCGCAACCGAGGTGCACGGCGGCATTGGTTTTACCGACGAGCTGGGACTTCATTGGTGGTTCAAGCGCATCGGGGTGGATCGGCAACTCGGGGGTGGCCCGGAACTCATCCGGGCAGAAGCTGCATGGAGGCAGGGATGGACCCATGGCCCCCGGCACGCGCCGGCATTGTCCGAAGGCCGCAAATGACAGGCTCCATTCGATCCTTGTTGCACCCACGTACGGTTGCGGTAATCGGCGCATCCAACGAGCCGGCGCGAATCGGTGGGCGGCCGATCCAGGCAATGCTCCTGAATTCGTTCATGGGGGAGATTTACCCTGTGAACCCGAAGTACAAGACCGTGCAAGGCCTGAAGACGTATCCGTCGATCAGCGAGGTGCCGGCGCGCGTTGACACGGCAATCATCGCCGTCCCGGCAGCACTGACTGTCGAGGCAGTGCGAGATTGTGCGAACGCGGGAGTGCAGTCTGCAATTGTCTTCAGCTCTGGCTTTGCCGAGGTCGGCTCCTCTGGCAGGGACGCTCAGGACGCCATCAGGGCCATCGCCAGGGAACAAGGCATTCGCGTGCTCGGGCCGAACTGCTTGGGCGCTTTCCATCCTGAGAGTGGTTGGTTCGGGACATTCGCAAACGCTCCGAGCATGATCCGCTTGCGCAGCGGACCACTCGGGATTGTCAGCCAAAGCGGCGCGTACGGAGCGCACGTCTTCCTCGCATCGCAAATGCGCGGCGTTGGAGCGACCTACTGGGTGAGTACCGGCAATGAGGCCGACGTGTCCGTGGCGGAAGTCATCCAGTTCTTCGCCTCGGCCCCCGAAGTGGAGATCATTGTCGCGTACGCCGAGGGCGTCCAGGACGGCCCGCAACTGAAGGAGGCATTGAGGATGGCGCGCTTCGCAAAGAAGCCCGTCATCTTCCTGAAGTCGGGACGCAGTGTTGCGGGAGCAGAGGCTGCGGCCACCCATACCGCATCCCTTGCAGGCGCTGACTCGATCTATGACGCGCTCTTCCGGCAATATGGTGTTCATCGAGCACGAACGACGGAAGAAGCGGTGCATGTAGCGTACAGCTGCCAATTCGGACGCTTCCCAAAAGGTCGGCGCATCGGTGTGCAGACGGTCTCCGGTGGTGTTGGCATTCAACTGGCGGACGCCTGTGAGGACTTCGCACTCGATGTTCCGGAGCTGCCCGATGTCGCTCAAAAGCAGCTCAAGGAGCTGGTGCCTTTTGCATCCGCTCGCAACCCGGTGGATTTCACCGCGCAGGTCCTGAACGATCCTGCCGTAATGAAGAACGCTGTTGGAATCGCCATAGAAGCCGGGGGCTGCGATGCCCAGGTCGTATATTTGTCAAGTGTGCCTGGCGTCCAATCCGCGAGAGCGAGCACGCTGCAGATTTTCAAGGACATCCGCGACAGCTACCCGGACGAAAACATAAGCCTCTGTTTCATCGCATCCGAAGAGGTGACTCGCGAATATGAGGCATTGGGGTATCCGTGCTTCCAGGAACCGCAACATGCGATCCGGTCGTTGGCTGCGCTGGCGCGTTTCCACGATTCTTTCAATCGACCGGCCGCGGAAACATCCTTTCAAGACACCGGTGCCACAGCCATTCCGGCACGAGGACCGGTCAGCGAAGTGGAAGCCAAACGTATCCTTGCCGACGCGGGAATCCGGGTTGTCCGTGAAGTTCTCGTCGACAGCGCGACCGAGGCAGTCGAAGCCTGGCGCTCCTTCGGATGCCCAGTTGTGCTGAAGATCGCGTCCGCGGACATCCCGCACAAGACAGAGATCGGCGGCGTGGTACTCGACCTGAACGATGAGGGGCGTGTCTTAGCTGCTTACCATCTCCTGCGTTCACGCGCCTCGGATCTCGTGCCTAACGCACGTGTAGACGGGGTGGTGGTAGCAGAGATGGTTTCCGGAGGTGTAGAGGCGGTCGCAGGGATTATTGTCGACCCGGTGTTCGGCCCTGCCGTCATGTTCGGCCTGGGTGGCGTACTGATTGAAGTGCTCAAGGACGTTGTTTTCAGACTTGCTCCATTTGACGCCAGCGAGGCGCGTCGCATGATCGACGAAATCCGCGGCAGAGCCGTCCTGGACGGTGTCCGGGGGGGTGAAGCCTGTGACGTCGAAGCACTTGCCACTGCACTCTCGCGGCTGTCCGTGTTCGCACATCGGCATCAGGGCGCGATCGCCAGCGTCGACATCAATCCGTTGATCGTGCGTCCCGACGGCGTGGTAGCAGTGGATGCGCTGATCGTGCTTCGCGAGGGCGTGCTGCACGAAGCCTGATGAGCGAGCATGCAGCGACGCCGGAGGCGGGCACTTTCCTTGCGGAGACGCAGCGGATCTACGATCTGCTCCAACCGCTTCGCCCCGAAGATTTCCAAGTGCCGACGCAGTTCAAACAGTGGACGTTTGACGACGTAGTTGGGCATCTTCACCTCTGGAACGTCGGTGCCAGCCTCTCGTTGCACAGCCGCGAGGCCTTCCAGCTGCACGTCCAGGAATTTTGGACCGCGATTCAAGGTGGTCAGTCGCGGGTGGACTACACGAGACTTTGGTTGAACGGGCGATGTGGCGCGGAGTTGCTGGACCTGTGGAGCAACTTCAGTGCGTCGCTGGCAGAAGACTTCTCTCGAGCGGAGCCTAGGGCACGCGTGCCGTGGATTGGCCCCGAGATGAGCGTACGATCCTCGGTGAC
>DAIMZU010000094.1:0-8277 GCA_036733845.1 Ramlibacter sp. | reverse complement strand
GTCCTGCACCATGCGGCGCAGCGCATCCTCGATTTGATCGGGGCCGGGCGGCCGGCCGGACTGGCCACCCAGCGCGCCGACGAAGACCATGGCCCAGGGCGGGCACGCGTTGCGCGATTCCGTCACCAGTGCGTTGAAGCCGCCCAGTTCGTCTACACCCTTGTCGACGCAGGCCAGCGGCGTCAACACGCCACCCGCGCCAGCGGCATGCCGGGCGGCCTGTTCGGGCGAGGCATCAGAGGGCAGCTCGACGCCGGCGAAGACGAACAGCAGGCGTTGGGGTTGGGGTTCGGCCGCCGCCGCGTCAAGCAGCTGGCGGAACAGGGAATCGGATTCAGTCATCTTTCGAGCATCGGTGATTCGCCCGCAGCACGCTTGATCTCGCGCAAACGCCACGCAGGTCTTATGCCCGCGGCGGCACGGTGCTGAACTGGAGCCTGGCCCGATACCACCGGTTGCGCATGCCACGGGGGGCGGTGCACTCGTCAGCACGGCAATTCGGCGTTGCGCCTCGCGTGGAACCACTGGTGACGTCGGTTCAGCACGCTTTTGTCTCCTGGTTTAGAACAGCGGTTCATCCCACTGCAGTTGCTTCGGCGTGATGCCGAGGCTGGGCCGCGAGGACTGCTTCGGGTCAAAGGCGGACATACTGTGCGTGCTGCGAGCGAAATCGCCCTCGTCCATCCCGGGCAGGGCCGCTTGGCGGCTCCGCAGGAGGTGCCATGTCCAACCATGTTTACAAGACTCTGGAACTCACCGGATCGTCAACGTCAGGCATCGAAGATGCCGTCAACACGGCCGTCGCAAAGGCCAGCGAGACCGTCCGCAACATGCAGTGGTTCGAGGTCGTGGAAACGCGCGGCCACATCAAGGACGGCAAAGTGGCCCATTGGCAGGTCATGTTGAAGATCGGGTTCACGCTCGAGTGAACCGGGTCGCTCAACGCCCTGTTCTGTTCTCCACAACTGAGCGCGGTGTCGACCAGAGGGTCGTGTGTCGCGCGAGCGCAGCCGGACGCAAACAGCGCCGCAGCAAATCCCAGCCATTCCGCAGGGCCGAGTCGATTGCTGCGTGCCGCAGGACCAGCGCACGATCACGACAGGCATCGTGGAATGCGGGCAGCGTCGCAACCCTGTCGTTGCCATCGCGAACAATCAGGCCGCAGTCGGTACTTTCGACCATGCAGGGCCACACGGGGCCGCGGGAGCGGGGGGAATCAGGGTTCATGGCACTCTCCAATGGGGTGACCCCATTGAAGAACGAATGGAACCATCCGTCGCGGGACTCCTGTCCCGATGCCGCCCTTGACTGCCGCAATGATCGGGACAAGTGACCCGTAATGACCTGCGCCGTAGCAATCAGCGTCCGAAACCGGCTTCGCGCGCCCGAACGATCGCTTGCGCCCGGTTCTCGACGCCAAGCTTGGTGAAGATGGTCGAGACATTGTTGCGCACGGTCTTCTCCGCAAGACCCAGATGTGCGCCGATCTGGGCGTTGTCGAGTCCCCGTGCAAGCAGCTCGATGAACTCGCGCTGCTTCACCGTGAGCCCGGGAAACGATGAGCTGGACCCTTCCTGCCGCGGCAAGAACTCGTCCATGATCTCCAGTGCGCGGGAAAAGGCGGGTTCACCTTCCAGGGGGCAGTGGTTATCTGATTCGAGTGGCTCAAATCGGGCGGACGGAATCGCGCGGGCGATGAAGCGCCCCTCCTCGAATTCGACACGGGTATCACCCCTGCAGTGCAGGATGAGCGCGGGACAGCGCACGAGGGGGAGGGAAGTAGAGGCATCGACGCGAGCCAGTGCATGCAGCAGCCGCGATGCGTGCTCTGGTGTGCACGACAGGCGCTGCAGGTCGTTGAACGCGTCCGCCAAGGCTGGCGCGGCACGCGGAAAGAACTGCGTCGTGAACATCTGGCGAAAGGCCGGGTTGCCTTGCCCCCAGCCAGCCAGCATCAACTCTCCCATGGCCTGGATGACGGTCGCACGGGTGTTGTCACGCACCAGCACGCCGCGCGAATACGCGTCGAGCAGAACCAGGTGGGTCACTCGCTCGGGGTGGCGGGCCGCGTAGGTGATTGCCGCCGCACCGCCCTGCGACATCCCCAACAGCGCGAACCGTTCCAGGCCCGCAGTGTCTGCGACGGCCTCGAGGTCGAGCACCAGTTGTTCCAAGTCCATTGCCGGCACATCCCGGTCGGACAGGCCGCAGCCCCGCGAGTCATAGCGGACCAGGTGGAACCGCGACGAAAGCGCCTCAAGCCACGGAGCCCAGGGCGGCATCTGCCAGTCCCATTCCACATGCGTCATCCAGTGCGCGGCGCGCAGCAGGGGATAGCCCTTGCCGCTGGTGGCGAAGGCGATCTTCGCCCCGTCCGCAGCTGCAGCGAAACGGATCTCCTGACGAAAACCTCGCATCAAAAAAGTCTACAAGAGGCTCCGCACCAGGGCAAGCATTGGCTCAGGGCTGAGCCAGTCCTCCGCTGACGCGGGGCGGTGCGGCTTCATCTGCCGCTGAGCACCGTGGTCCGACTCGCGCCTCACAGGCCCAGCACGCCCTTGGCCACGGTGTTCCGCTGGATCTCGCTGGTGCCCGTCACGATCCGGTACATCCGCAACCGGCGGAAGATGAACTCGACCGGGTGGTTGCGTGTCACGCCCACGTTGCCGTGGATCTGGATCGCCTTGTCGGCGATCTCGAAGCAACGCTCCGACACGAACACCTTGCACATCGATGCCTCGGTGCGGATGTCCTCGCCGCGCTGCGCCTTCTCCGCCGTGGCCAGCACCATCTGCTCGCAGGCGTAGAGTGCGGTCGCCATGTCGGCGATCATGTGCTGGATGGCCTGGAAGCGGCTGATGGGGCCGCCGAACTGCTCGCGCCTGTGGGCGTAGTCGATGCTGTGCGTGAGCGCCTGGCGTGCCAGGCCGATCATGGTGGGGCAGTGCAGCAGCCGGTTCACGTTGATGCGGTCCATGGCGATGCGAAAGCCGTCGCCCGGCTCGCCGATCAGGTTCGCCGCGGGCACCCGCACGCCGTCGAAATGGATGTCGGCATCCACCCACTGCCCTGACATCGGCACGCAGTTGTCATCGAGCCGGACGCCCGGCGCATCCAGCGGGACGAAGATCGCGGAGATGCCCTTTGCGCCAGCGTCCGGGTCGGTCACGCACATCGTGATGGCGGCGTCGGCGAAGGTGGATGCGCTGATGTAGTGCTTGTGTCCGGTGATGATGTAGTCGTCGCCGTGGCGCACCGCGCGCGTGCGGATGCTCGCCGCGTCCGAGCCGCTGTGCGGCTCGGTCATGGCAAAGCAGATGCCCATTTCGCCCTGGATCACCGGCGCCACGAACCGCTGCACCTGGTCGTCGGTCGCGTACTTCACCAGCGAGCCGATGCGTGACGGGCCGCCCCAGTCGCCCAGCACGTGCGGGAAGAGGATCGCACCCGAGGCCGCCACGTCGTCCTTCAGCCGGCACAGGGCGGGCAGCGGAATGCCCTGGCCGCCGAGGTCGCGGGGCAGGTGGATGCCGTAGAAGCCCAGCTCCCGGCAACGGCGCCAGACGGATCGGATAAGCTGCCGCTCGAATCGATCCTCGTAGCCGAGGCCGAGACGGCGTTCCAGCGGGATCAGCTCCTCCTGGAGGTACTGCCTCAGCGCCGCGCGGATGGCTTCGAGGTCTTGGGCGGAATGGGACATGGAGGCGGGCATGGAAAGCTCCGGAATCTGCGAATGAGGCTTGAAGACCTGCGTTATTTCGTGGCCGTAGCGGAGGAAGGCCACGTCGGGCGCGCGGCGCAGCGGCTGGGTGTCACGCAGCCGGCGCTGACCAAGGGGGTGCAGCGGCTCGAGCAGGCACTCGATCTGCAGCTGTTCGATCGCAGCCCCAAGGGCATGGCGCTCACGCAGGTCGGGACGGTCTTCTTCGAGCGCGCGCGCCATCTTTGCCTCGGTTTGGACGAGGCGGTGCAGGAAGCAAGCGACCTGCACCTGGGCGCGATCGGCATCATCCGCGTCGGCGTGTCGCCACTGTTCGCTGACCGTCTGGTCGCCGACACCTTCGCGCAGCTGCTGCGGCAGCGGCCAGGCGCCCGCGCGCGCATGGTGATCGGCCTCAACGACGCGCTCGTGGCTTCGCTGCGCCTGGGCGATCTCGACCTCACGGTCAACGCGCTTGACGACGCCGAACCCCCGGACCTGCAACAGCTGCACCTGTTCAACGACGAGCTGTGCGTGGTCGCGCGGGCCGACCATCCGCTGCTGCAGCAGCGCGAGCTGCGGCTGCGGCATCTGGCGGATGCGGGCTGGGCGCTGCCGGGGCCCGAGGTGCTGGCGCGCCGCCGCCTGGAAGCCCGGCTGGCCGAGCACGCGCTCCCCTTGCCGCGGGTGGTGATGCAGTCCGACAGCTCGGTCACGCTCACCCCGTCGCTGCTGCATGCGAGCGACCTGCTCTCGGTGATGAGCCGCTTCTCGCTGCAGTCCGCCGCGGGCCGCGGCCTTGCCGCGCTGCCGATCGCGGAAGCCGTCTGGCCGCGCCGCATCGGCGTCGTCACCCGGCGCGGGGCGTACCAGTCGCCGCTGGTGCATCGCTTCGTCGAGATGCTCATGGCGCGCTCGCAGGCCCTGTTGGCATCCGGCTGACGCCCGCTCACTCCGCGATGTTCAGCTTGCGGATGATGGGCGCGAAGCGTTGCGACTCCGCCTGCACGAACTGGCGCATCTCGGCCGGGGAGCCGGCGGTGTTGACGAACGACTGCTCGTCGAACAGCTTCTTCACCTCGGGAGACGACACGGCCGTGCGCACGGCAGCGTTGAGCCGCGCCACGATCTCAGGCGGCGTGTTCTTCGGCACGGCGAGCCCCGACCAGCTGCCGGCGTCCAGGTCGGCCATGCCCAGTTCGGCCAGGGTTGGCACGTCCGGCAGCGCCGGTGACCGCTTGCCGCTCGTCACGGCAAGGGGCACGACCTTTCCGCTGCGGATGAATTCCAGTGCCGGGCCCACCGCAATGATGCCGAGGTCCACCTGGCCGCCCACGAGGTCCGTCATGACGTTCGCGCCGCCCTTGTAGGGGACATGCAGGATGTCGAGGTCGAAGTGCGACTTGGCGATCTCGAAGGTGAGGTGCATCGAGGTGCCGATCCCTGGCGAGCCGTACGACAGCTTGCCGCCCTTGGCCTGCTGCTGAAGCTGTGCGAAGCTGGCGATGGCGCTCTTCTTCGAGGCCATCACCACGTGCGGCGCGATGCTGATGCGGGACACGGGTTGCAGGTCCGCAATCGGGTCGTAGTCCAGCTTCTTGTAAAGCAGCTTGGCGACGGCCAGGTTGCCGCCGTACATGAGCAGCGTGTGCCCGTCGGGCTTCGCCCGCGACACGCGGCCTCCGGCGATGTTGCCGCCGGCGCCGCCCACGTTCTCTATCACCACTGCCTGACCAAGGTCGGCGCTCATCGCCTTGCCGACCGCCCGCGCGATCGCGTCGAACTGGCCACCGGCCGAGAACGGCACGACGAGCGTGACGGGCCCCGTGGGGAAGGCGGCCCCCTGGCTGGCAAAGGGCAGGGCGGCAGCCAGCAGGGTGAGCAGGCAGGCGCGACGGGCAGTGAATGGGCGCATGGGATGTCTCCAGTCGGTTCGTGTCGGCCAGTATGCGTGGCCATCCGGCCCGGCGCGATCACCGCCCGGCCCGCTTCGATAACGCCGCGGAATGACGGACCGCCGATTCCGGGCCGGAATCGGGACAGCTTGGGTTCTTATCGCGGGGAGCCTTCCCCGCTCCTAGCATGGCGGCCATCGATCACAGGAGACATCCGCCATGAACCAGGGACGCTTCATCACCCGCACCGCACGCTACCACCCCGAACTTCCGGCCGTGATCTTTGGCGACCAGGTCATGAGCTTCCTGCAGCTCGAGCGCCGATCGAGCCGCCTGGCCAACGCGCTGCTCGGGCTGGGCCTGCGCAAGGGGGACCGGGTCGCCTTCCAGATGTCCAACAGGCCGGCGATCGTGGAGATCGAGTGCGCGCTGTACAAGGCGGGCCTGGTGCGCGTCCCCCTCAACGCGCGGCTTGCCCCGGCCGAGGTGGTGGACGTGCTGCACAACAGCGATCCGCGCGTGTTCATCGTCGGTGATTCGCACACCGACGCCGTGCAGGAGCTGCTGGACCAGGCCGGCAACGTGGAGCACTTCATCTCCACGGGAACGGCGGTCAGCGGCTGGCACGAGTACGAGGCGCTGCTGGCGCAGGCGTCCGATTCCAGCCCAGACATCGTCATGCAGCCCGACGACCTCGCCGTGCTGCACTACACCTCGGGTTCCACCGGCAAGCTGAAGGCTGCGATGCAGACAGTGGGCAACCGGATGTCGCACCTGCGCAAGGTCGGCATGCACCGCATGCGGGTCGCGCCAGGCGACGTGCTGCTGCTCTCAGGTCCGATGACGCACGCAAGCGGCATGTTCATCCAGCCCTTTCTCTACCAGGGCGGCGCAATCGTCATCCAGGACCACTTCGACCCCGACCACCTGCTTGCCGCCGTCGAGCGCTGGCGGGTGACCTACACCTTCATGGTGCCGACCATGCTGAACCGCCTGGCGACGCATTCCGGGCTGCACAAGCACGACCGCAGCAGCCTCAGGCAGATCGCCTACGGCGGGGCACCGATGGCGCCGGCGCGCATCCGCGAGGCGTGGGAAAGCCTGGGGCCGGTGCTGTCGCAGGGCTACGGCGGTGGCGAAACGACCGGCGGACTGATCCTTTTTTCCACCGCCGAGCACGCGCGCGCCATCCGTGAGCGCCCGGAACGCCTTGCCTCCTGCGGCCGGCCGATCGGCGAGTCCGAAGTGCGCGTGGTGAACGAACAGGGCATCGAGGTGCGCGGCGACGAGATCGGGGAGATCGTGGTGCGCGGCCCCGACGTGTTCGCCGGCTACTGGCGCGAACCGGAGCTCACGAAGGCAGCCTTCGATGCAGAGGGCTGGCTGCGCACCGGGGACCTCGCGCGGCTGGACGACGAAGGCTTCATCTCCATCGTGGACCGGAGCAAGGACATGATCATCTCCGGCGGCTTCAACATCTACCCCACCGAGGTGGAACAGGCACTCTACAGCCACCCGGCGGTGTACGAGACCTGCGTGGTGGGCGTTCCCGACGATACCTGGGGCGAGGCCGTCAAGGCGGTGGTGGTGCTGCGCCCGGGCCAGCAGGCCAGCAGCGCCGACCTGGTGGGGCACTGCCGCAGTCTGCTGGCGGATTTCAAGAAGCCGCGCTCGGTCGACTTCGTGCAGGAGCTGCCGAAGAACGCCAATGGCAAGCTGTCGCGCAAGGCGGTGCGCGAGCCGTATTGGGCCGGACGCGACCGGCGCGTGGGGTGACGCCGGCGGGCCTGGCGCGCAGACACCTTCAGAACCGGCGCCTCTGAGCAACCTTCGCTGGCTGGACGCAGCCTGGCGGGTGCATCTCGCCGGCGCAGCTAGGCGGCGGATGATTCGCCACCGTCCTTGTCGTCCCGCTGCTCCCATCGGGCGGCCGCTGCGTGCAGCTTGTCCACGGCCGAGTAAAGCGCGATGCGTTCGCTGGCGGTGAGGGATTCCAGCAGCATCCGCTGGCGCTCGAGGACCACCGGCCTGAGTTGATCGATCAGTTTCGTCGCCTTGCGCCGCAAGGAGAGCGTGAGGCTGCGACTGTCACCGGGGGTGGGATGTGACTCCAGGAACCCTTCCGCTTCCAGTGAAGCGACACACCGGCTGCACAGCGACTTGTTCATGCCGGTGCGTTGAACGACTTGCGTGAAGGTGCAGGGGCCGGCGCCAGCAAGGGTGGCGACGATGCGCCACTGGGCCAGGCTCATGCCCGCGCGGTCGCGCATGTAGCGCGTCCACTGCCGCTCGAAGGCCATCGACAGTTGATTGACCTTGAACGTCACGAAGCGGTCGAACGCGAGCGTTCCGTCGGCCTCCAGGCTGGTCAGCGGATCCTCGGGATTCTTGATGACGGTGGGACGGGCCATGGCTGATTATTCCCTGTTGCTCGAACAGGAACCTGGCCGATAATGTTGACAAGTAAACAGACATGAAAAACAATGACGCCATTCCTTCAGGAGGTGTCCCCATGAAGCGCCGAATCTTTCTGGCGACCGGCACATGTCTGGCCCTGTCCGCCTGGTCACAGGGCACGAGTCCCATCAGGCTCATCGTCGGGTTTCCTCCTGGCGGAGCGGTGGACGTGGTCGCCCGCCAGCTGGCCGAGTCGCTGCGGGCCATGGGTCAGCAGGTGGTGGT
>DAIMZU010000093.1:0-8279 GCA_036733845.1 Ramlibacter sp. | reverse complement strand
AGATCAGGGCGCGTGCCCGCGCCGCCGGTCCGAACAAGGTGGCATGCAGGCTCGCTTCGGTGGCGATCACTTCATCCGCGGCCTTTTCGTACTCTGCAAGTTCATGGATGAAACGCAGGATGAGCGGGACGTCCGCAGAAGCGGCCGGGCGGATGTCGATGGGCGGGGGCTGGCCGGGCATGGAGAATTATGGAGGGGCAGCGGCCCGCCCCAGGCATCGACGGCTCAGCGGCCGGGCTCAGCGGACTGGAACACCCATTGCGCCGGCCACCTGCGCCGGTGCGTCGAAGCGGTAGATCGTCTCGTTGAGGTGCCGCGTCACGGCGTCGATGTCCGCGTCGGTCCAGGACAGGCGCGCCTCGCCCTGCCAGTGGCGCACCAGCGCCCGCAGGCTGTCCCAGTTGCGCGCCTGCCGCCGTTCGCGCCAGTGCATCTGCTCGGTGTGGCATGCGGCGCAGTGATTCTGGTAGAGGAGCGCGCCTCGAGTGGCCGGGACAGCCGGCGCCTGCGCGGTCGCCGCGCCGTGCATGAGCGCCAGCACCGTCATGGAGACCAGGATCAGCGGGCGCATGGGAGCCTCCAGGAGCTTGGGTTGTCAGGGGAGACACGCATCATCGCCTTCGCTCCCCCTGTCCAAGTTTACCGGCGTCCCAGCCCCATCAGCGCAGCCCCTTCGGTGTACAGCTTCACCTTGCTGGACATGAAGGTCTCCATCTCTTCCACGCCGACGTTCACCAGTTCGAAGCCGCTGCGGGCGGCGAGTTCCTTCATCTCGGGGTCGTTGTTCAGCGAGCGCCACAGGTCCGACAGGCGCTTGCGGGCCTCGGGCGGCGTGCTGCGGGGCACGCCGATGCCGCGGTAGGCGCCGTCCACCCAGTCGACGCCCAGTTCGCGGAAGGTAGGCACGTCAGGCAGGAGGGGGTGGCGCTTTTCCATGGCGACGGCAAGCGGGCGCACGCGCTGGCGGTTCGCGATGGCAAAGGGCACATAAGTCATGGCGCCGTTGACCTGGCCGCCCAGCACCGAGGTGGCCATGTCACCTGTTCCCTTGAAGGGAACGTAGACTGTCTTGATGCCGAAGGCGGCATTGAGTCGCTCGTGCGCGGCGTGGTTGGCCGACAGCTGTCCCGAGCCGCCCAGGCTGATGCGGTCGGGCGTGGCCTTGGCGGCAGCGACGAAGTCCGCGAAGCTGCGGATCGGGCTGTCGGCGTGCACGACCAGGATGTCCGGCGTGAAGTGGAACCAGAACACCGGCGTGACATCCTGGGTCTTGTACTGCACGTCGCCCTGGATGGGCTGGAACACGATGTGCGGCAGGTTGACGCCCACGATGTTCACGCCGTCACCGGGCAATTGGTTCATCTGCGACCACATCAGCGCGCCGCCGGCACCGGCCTTGTACTGGATGATGGTCTCTATCGCGGCGCAGCGCTTCTTGAGAACCACCTGCTGGTGGCGCGCCGACAGGTCGGACTCGCCACCCGGCGGAAAGGCCTGCCAGTACAGGACATTACGCTCGGGGCAGGGGACGGTCTGGGCCATCGAGAGGGGCGCGAGCAGGGCCAGCCCCAGGGCTGCGATCAGGCGTTTCATGGTGTCTCCTTCGGTGTGTTGTCGAATCAGCCGGCGCGCAGGCGCTCGCACACGGCTTGGGTGACGTCGTCGGTACGCGCCTGGCCGCCAAGGTCGCGGGTGTGCAGGCGCGGGTCGGCGGTGACTGCCTCGACCGCGCCCATGAGGCGTGCCGCGGCCTGCGGCTCGCCCAGGTGCTCGAGCATCATGACGCAGCTCCAGAAGGTGCCGACCGGGTTGGCCAGTCCCTGGCCCATGATGTCGAAGGCCGAGCCGTGGATGGGCTCGAACATGCTGGGGTAGCGGCGCTCCGGGTCGATGTTGCCGGTGGGCGCAATGCCCAGGCTGCCCGACAGCGCCGCCGCGAGGTCGCTGAGGATGTCGGCGTGCAGGTTGGTGGCCACCAGGGTGTCCAGCGTGGCCGGCCGGTTGACCATGCGTGCGGTGCAGGCGTCCACCAGTTCCTTGTCCCAGTGGACATCGGGGAACTCGATGGCGACCGCCGCCGCGATCTCGTCCCACATCACCATGGCGTGCCGCTGCGCGTTCGACTTGGTCACCACGGTGAGTCGCTTGCGTGGCCGCGAACGTGCGAGCGAGAAGGCAAAGCGCATGATCCGCTCGACGCCTGCGCGCGTCATGATGCTCACGTCGGTGGCCACCTCGATGGGATGGCCCTGGTGCGCGCGCCCGCCGACGCCGGAGTATTCGCCTTCCGAGTTCTCGCGCACGATCACCCAGTCGAGGTCCTCGCGCGTGCAGCGCTTGAGCGGTGCGTCGATGCCCGGAAGGATGCGCGTGGGCCGCACGTTCGCGTACTGGTCGAAACCCTGGCAGATGCGAAGCCGCAGTCCCCACAAGGTCACATGGTCAGGAATGTCCGGGTCGCCGGCCGAGCCGAACAGGATCGCGTCCATCCCCCGCAGCGCCTGCAGGCCGTCGGCCGGCATCATCTCGCCGTGCTCGCGCCACCAGTCGCCCCCCCAGCCGAAGTGCGTGAAGTCGAAGCGATAGCCGTCCTGCGCACCAGCCAGCGCCTGCAGCACGCGCTGTCCGGCGGGGATCACTTCCTTGCCGATGCCGTCGCCCGGAATGCAGGCGATCCTGTAGGTTTTCATGAGGTTCCTCTCCAGCCCCACTCTAGGCGCATCGGGGCGGTGGCGGTTGACTCCTGAATTCACTCCATTCCTGAGTCAGAATTCACCAATGCCCGTTTCAAGCGCATCACAGGACATGCAATTCTTCAGCACGCTGGTGCGCTGCGGAAGCCTCGCCGCCGCCGCCGCGGAACTTGGCGTGACGCCGCCCGCGGTCAGCAAGCGCCTGGCGGGGCTGGAGCAGCGGCTGGAGGCGCCGCTGCTCACCCGCACCACGCGCCGGATCTCGCTCACGCCCGAGGGCGACGCCTACCTGCGCGCGGCGCGCCGGATCCTGGAGGAGATCGAGTCCATCGAGCGGGACCTGCGCGGCGCGCAGGCGGACCCCTCGGGGCTGCTGCGCGTCAATGCGACGCTGGGCTTCGGCCGCTCCCACGTGGCGCCGGCCATCACCAGCTTCGTTCGGCGGCATCCGCGCGTGGAAGTGCAGCTGCAACTGACGGTCAGCCCCCCGCCGCTGACCCAGGACGCCTTCGATGTGTGCGTGCAGTTCGGAGAGCCGCCCGACGCGCGCGTGATCGCCCGCAAGCTCGGCCCGAACAGGCGGCTGCTGTGCGCCTCGCCGGGTTACCTGCAGGCCAGGGGTGAGCCACGGCAGCCTGCGGAACTGGCCGCGCATGCGTTCATCGCGATCCGCCAGGACGACTCGGCGCAGGGGCTGCTGCAATTGCGGCAGGGCCGGCGCGTGGAGTCGGTGCGACCGGTGCCGGTGCTGTCGACCAACGACGGCGAGATCGCGGTGCAATGGGCGCTGGCGGGGCTGGGGGTGGTGCTGCGCGCCGAGTGGGACGTGGCGCGCTACCTGCGCAGCGGGCGCCTGCGGCCGGTCCTGCAGGGCTGGGATGCGCCGCCGGCGGACATCCATGCGGTGTATCCCTCACGCCACCAACACACCGCCAGGGTAGTTGCGTTCGTCGATCATCTGGCGGCCCATCTCGGAAGGGTTGCCGTGCCGAGTTGGGGTTGATGGACCGCATTGCGCGCCGGGTGCCTCGCGCTCCTGGGTCCCCGCTTCCGCGGGGATGACGGCCTGAAAGCGGGAACCCACGCGCGCCCCTCTCGCCATTCCCGCGAAAGCGGGAACCCAGGCGCGCCCCTCTCGTCATTCCCGCGGAAGCGGGAACCCAGGCTTGATCAGGGCTTGCGGCTGTCCGCCGGGGCGGTGGACGCGGCCTTGGCGACGGTGGCACCCGCCGCCCGCTTTTCCTGCGACGCCTGCGCAGTGGCAGGCTTGTACGCCACGCCGCCGACGGTCAGCCCCTGGGCCGACAGCCGGGCCGCGCGCGGCTCGCCGATGCCCTTGACCCGCGCGATCAGGTCGGGCCAGTCCTTGAACTCGGTCTTCCTGCGTTCGGACATGATGAGCCGGGTGGTGCCGGGGCCGAGGCCCTTGACGCCGTCGAGGTCGGCTTCGGAGGCCTTGTTGACGTCGATCGCGGCCATGGCGCCGGCGCTGCACAGGATGGCCGCTGCGGCCAGGATGCTCTTGAAAACGGACATGGTTTTTTCCTCCCTGAGTGGTTGAAGTTGCCGCCGGAACCGGTCGGTCTCGGCGGCGGGGAGGAGTGTAGGAGCGGGAGGGCCCCGCTGTCCTTCAAGGCCGTCCAGTCGTGGCCTGGAGCCATTCCATGTAGCGCCCGACACCCGCCTGGACATCGGTGAAGGCGTGGTCGCAGCCGGCGGCGCGAAGGGCGCCGAGGTCGGCCTCGGTGTGGCACTGGTACTTGCCGCGCAGGGCGTCGGGGAAGGGGATGTACTCGAGCAGTCCGGCCGCCTGGGCGGCGGCGGCATCGAGCCGGCGTCCGTCGAGTGCGGCGATCACGGAGAGCGCGACATCGTTGAAGGGCTGGGCGCGGCCGGTGCCGAGGTTGAAGATTCCGCTGCGGTCCGGGCGGTCGAAGAACCAGAGGTTGACCGCGACCACGTCGTCGACGAACACGAAGTCGCGCTGCTGCTGCCCGGCGCCATAGCCGCCGTATTCGCCGAACAGCCGCACCTTGCCGAGCTCGAGGAACTGGTTGTACTGGTGGAAGGCCACGCTGGCCATGCGGCCCTTGTGCTGCTCGCGCGGGCCGTACACGTTGAAGTAGCGAAACCCGGCCACCTGGTGCTTCGCGCGCTCCAGCCGCGGACCCAGCTCGCGGCGCATGCGCTGGTCGAACAGCAGCTTGCTCCAGCCGTAGACGTTGAGCGGCTTCTCGAACTGCGGCGACTCGCGGAAGGTGTCGGAGCCGCCATAGGTGGCGGCGGATGATGCGTACAGCAGGCGCGTGCCGCGCTCCTGGCAGGCGCGGAACAAGCCACACGAGAGCGTGTAGTTGTTGTCCATCATGTACTTGCCGTCGGTCTCCATGGTGTCGCTGCACGCGCCCTCGTGGAAGACCGCGTCGACCTGCCCGAAGAAGCCATCGGCGAAGGCGTCGTAGAACACGTCCGCATCCACGTAGTCGGCGATCTGCAGGTCCGCGAGGTTGCGGAACTTGTCGCCTTCGGTGAGGTCGTCGACGGCGATGATGTCGTCGATTCCGCGCGCATTGAGCCCGCGCACGATGTTGCTGCCGATGAAGCCGGCCGCGCCGGTCACGACGATGCGTGTCATGGGAAAACCTCCTCGTACGATGCGGTGGCGGTGCCGAACTTGCCCACCACGATGCCCGCCGCCCGGTTGGCCACGTGCATGGCCTCACGCAGGCTCATGCCGGCGGCCACCATGGCCGCCAGGGTGGCGATGACGGTGTCACCGGCGCCGGTGACGTCGAAGACCTCGCGCGCGTCCGCATCGACGTGGTGCTGCCCCGCCGCGTCGAAGAGCGTCATGCCCGCCTCGCTGAGGGTGACCAGCAGGGCGTCCATTTCCAGCGATTCGCGGAGGTTCTGGGCACGCGCGGCGAGTTGCTCGTCGTCCTTCCAGGCCCCCACCACCTGCTGCAGTTCGGCCCGGTTGGGCGTGATGACGGTCGCGCCGGCATAGCGGCTGTAGTCCGAGCCCTTGGGGTCGATGAGCACGGGCAGGCCCCGTGCCCGCGCCGAGCGGATCATGGCCGGGATGTGGGCCAGCCCGCCCTTGCCGTAGTCGGAGAACAGCACCGCCTGGTGTTCGGGCAGCAGCCCTTCGAAGGCCTCCTGCTGGTGGCCCAGCGCCTCGTGGTCGGGCTCGGCCTCGAAGTCCATGCGCAGCAGTTGCTGGTGGCGTCCGATCACGCGCAGCTTGACGGTGGTGACGAGGTCGGGGTCGCGCTTGAGGTGGGCCGCGATTCCGGTGTCGCGCAGCAGGCGCTCGAGGCGGCGGCCGGGCTCGTCGTCGCCGACCACGCCGAGGAAGCTCGCCTGCGCGCCGAGCGTGATCACGTTGTAGGCAACGTTGGCGGCGCCGCCGATGCGTTCTTCTTCCTTGTCGACCTTGACGACCGGAACGGGCGCCTCGGGCGAGATGCGCTCGACTGCGCCGTGCCAGTAGCGGTCCAGCATGGCGTCGCCGACGACGAGCACGCGGGCGCGCGCGAGTTGGTCCCGGGGGATGTTCATAGTTCCTCGACGCGTCGTGGGGGGTAGCTGTCCCAGGCCTGGCAGCCGGGGCATTGCCAGAAATGGCGGTTGGCCTCGAAGCCGCAGGCGACGCAGCGGTAGCGGGTCAGGGGGCGGGCGGCCTGGTCCAGGGCGCGCTGCAGCAGCGGCTGGAAACCGCCGCTTCCGCTCGCGGGTTCGCCGGCCATCCATCGTCCCGCGGCGACCAGGGAGGGCTCGCGCTCGAGATGGAGGGCGTACAGCTGCCGTGCGGCCTGCGGGTCGTCTTCGAGGCTGGCAAGCGCCTCGAGGACGTTGAGCGAAGGCGCGGTGTCGTAGTGTGCGCGCAGCAGCCCGCGTGCGGCTTCGGCCTGACCGCAGGCGCGTGCCGACACCGCGAGCATCGGGGCCAGCAGCCCGACCGCCGCGGGGTTCTGCCGCGCGAGCGCGGTGAGCGTGTCGAGCGCGGCTCTCACGTCGCCCGCGCGTTGCTGCAGGGCAGCGAGATCCATGGCTGGCCGTGGGGCGCCTGGCGCGACCGCCATGGCCTCGCGCACGAGGCGCTCGGCTTCGGCGCCGGGCGCCTGCTGCGCCTGCTCGCAGAGGTAATGCGCCAGGCGCAACTGGAAGCTGCCTTCGCCCGACGCATCGAGCTTGCGGGCGATCTCGCTCGCGCCCGCCCAGTCGCGCGTGCGTTCGTAGATCGACAGCAGCGCCAGCCGCGCCTGGGACTCGTACTCGGTGCCTTCCAGCTTGCGAAGCGCCTCTTCGGCGCGGTCCAGGAGGCCCGCCTTGAGGAAGTCCAGGGCCAGCGCATGCTGCGCCCGATGCCGCTCCGCCCGGGACAGGTCGCCGCGCGAGAGCAGGTGTTCGTGCACGCGCACGGCGCGTTCGTACTCGCCGCGCCGGCGGAACAGGTTGCCCAGGGCGAAGTGCAGCTCGGAGGTGTCGGGGTCGTTGCGGACGGCCTCGATGAAAGCGTCGATGGCCTGGTCCTGCTGCTCGTTGAGCAGGAAGTTGAGGCCGCGGAAGTAGGCCTTGGGGGCCTGCCGGTTCTCGATGCGAAGCTGGCGCATGTCCAGCCGCGAGGCGACCCAGCCGAGTGCGAACGCCGCCGGAAGCCCCAGCAGCAGCCAGGAGAGGTCAAACTCCATCGGGGGCTGCCGGACCTGGCGTGGCGGCGGCCGCGGGGGCCTGCAGCGCGCCGTTCGCGTTGCGCTGCTTCCACCAGCGCGGCACCATGCCGAGTGCGCCGATGGCCACGCCCAGGGTGAATGCGGCCAGGACGACGAGCACCAGGGGCGCGCTCCACTGGCGGCCGAAGAAGAAATGCACGGTCGCGGTGTGCTGGTTGTTCAGCGCGAAGGCGAACAAGGTGAAAAAAATGGCTGCCTTGAGCAGCCACACGAGGTATTTCATCCGGGTCCCCAGTGGAACCGGGATTCTAGCGAGGCCCGGAGCCCGGGCTGCTTTCGAGTTCGGCGGTGCGGCGGTCCACTGCTTCGCGCAGGGCCTTGCCCGGCTTGAAGTGGGGGACGCGCTTTTCCGGAACGGCGACGGTTTCGCCCGAGCGGGGGTTGCGCCCGGTGCGGGGCGGCCGGCGGGTGACCGAGAAGCTGCCGAAGCCGCGGATCTCGATGCGGTGGCCGCTCGCGAGCGCTTCGGCCATGGCATCGAGGATGGTCTTGACCGCGTGCTCGGCGTCGCGATGGGTGAGCTGCCCGAAACGGGCGGCCAGTTCCTCGACGAGGTCGCTGCGGGTCATGGGGCAGGGCGGCTGGCGCACGCAGCCGGGCCCGCGAGGGCCCGGCGTGCGATCACTTCTCCAGCTTGGCGCGCAGCAGCGCGCCCAGGCTGGTGGTGCCGGCGTTCTCGCGGGCGGACTGCTGGCTCAGGTTGGCCATGGCACCCTGCTCGTCGGCCATGTCCTTGGCCTTGACCGACAGCTGGATGTTGCGGGTCTTGCGGTCGACGTTGACCACCACGGCGGAGACTTCGTCGCCTTCCTTGAGCACGTTGCGGGCATCTTCCACGCGGTCGCGGGAG
>DAIMZU010000092.1:0-8300 GCA_036733845.1 Ramlibacter sp. | reverse complement strand
TTCTTGTTGAAGTCGAAGCCGCCGACCAGCGCCATGATCGCGCCGTCCCGCGGGTCGAGCGCGACGAAGGCACCTTCGACCTCCGGCAGCTGGGTGATCTCCCAGCCGCGTGCGTTCCTGGCCACCCGGATCACCGCGCCGCGGCGCAGCTTGATCTTGGGCGGCGCCTTGTCGCTCAGGCCGGACTGGGCCGGACGCAGGCCATCGCCGGTGATCTCGAAGGGCTCGCCGGTGCCGCGCACCGCCAGCACCCGGCGCGGTCCGGCTTCGAGCACCACGGCGGACATCAGGTCGCCGTTGTCGGGATGCTCGGCGAGCACGTCGTCGACGGCGTCCTCGAGCTCGCGGGGGTCCGTCGGCAGGTCCACGAAGCGTTCCGGGCCGCGGTAGATCTGCCGGCGCTCGTAGTCCATGATGCCGTGGCGCAACGCGCGGTAGGCGGCTTGCTGGTGCTCTGCCCGGACCGTGGTGTAGACGTTCAGGCCCCGGGTGTAGGTCTCGTTGCCGTATTGCGCGAACACCAGCTGCCGCACCGTCTCGGCGATGAACTCGCCGTTCACGCGGGTGCTTTCGCTGGCCACGCGCAGGTTCAGCGGCTGGCGCTTGGCGGCCTCGGCCTGCGCCTGCGTGATGAAGCCGTTGGCTTCCATCCGCTCGATGATGTAGAGCTGACGCGAGCGGGCCCGCTTGGGATTCGTGAAGGGGTTGAAGGCCGACGGCGCCTTGGGCAGCCCGGCCAGCATGGCTGCTTCGGCGATGCTCAGGTCTCTCATGGGCTTGCCGAAATAGGTTTCGGCGGCCGCGGCGAAGCCGTAGGCCCGGTTGCCCAGGAAGATCTGGTTCATGTAGATCTCGAGGATCTGGTCCTTGCTCAATTGCGTCTCGAGCTTGAAGGTCAGCAGCACCTCGTACAGCTTGCGGGTGAAGGTCTTCTCGGACGACAGGTAGACGTTGCGCGCCACCTGCATGGTGATGGTCGATCCGCCCTGGCTGCGCGCCTGCCCCAGGTTGGCCACCGCGGCCCGCGCGATGCCGCGCCAGTCCACGCCGCCGTGGCGGTAGAACCGCGCGTCCTCGATCGCGAGCACCGCGTCCTTCATGACCTGCGGTATCTCGGCGATCGGCGTGAGGTTGCGGCGTTCCTCGCCGAATTCGCCGAGCAGCTGCCCCTCGGCCGAAAACACCCTCAGGGGCAGCTTGGGCCGGTAGTCGGACAGGTCGGAAACGTCTGGAAGATTGGGGTAGGCAACGGCCAGTGCCACCGCCGCGATGATCAGCACGCTCACCCCGGCGGCTACCGCCAGGCCCGCACCCCAGGCGAGGACCCGCGCGAGCACGCGCCCCCAGCGCGTCCCCCGGGAACCGGGTGAATCGGCTGAACGGCGGTCAGAAGTCATGGTTTTGGCAGAAAGCTGATGGGCGGCGGCAACGCGCCGACCTGCTGAGGTAGAGTGACACTGACGGCTCAGCCATTTGGCTGCTCCGCAAAGCCGGAGTATCGCAGGACAGTGCGTCAGATTTTGGCAACGATGAGTCTGGCCTGTCCACGGAAACTCCTTTGTGCTCAACGCCCTTGCCGCTAGCATTCAATGTGGCTTCTCAACCTTGTTACTGCGCGTAACTCCTGCTCCTGGAGACTTTCTTGACCGCACTGGGCTCCCTGTTCCGCCGCCAGCCCAGTTCACTGCTGGGGCTGGACATCAGCTCGTCCAGCGTGAAGCTGGTTGAACTGAACCGCAACGCCGAGGGGCAAATCGTCCTCGAGCGCTGTGCCATGGAGTTGCTCGAGCGTGGCTGGGTGACCGATGGCAACATCGAGAACTTCGACCAGGTCGCCGACGCCCTGCGCCGGCTGGTGCGCAAGAGCGGCTCGCGCACCCGCAACGCGGCGCTGGCCCTGCCTGCATCGGCCGTCATCACCAAGAAGGTCATCCTGCCCGCCGGCCTGTCCGAGCAGGAACTCGAGGTGCAGGTCGAGGCCGAGGCCAACCAGTACATTCCCTTCTCGCTGGACGAGGTCAGCCTCGACTTCTGCGTGATCGGTCCGAGCAGCGCGTCGGCGGGGGACATCGAGGTCCTCATTGCCGCTTCGCGCAAGGAAAAGGTGCAGGATCGCCAGGGCCTGGCCGAGGCCGCCGGCCTCAAGCCGGTCGTGCTCGACATCGAATCGTACGCGTCCCGCGCGGCGGCCAGCCGGCTGTTCGAATCGCTGCCGCAAGGCGGGGTGAACACCATGGTCGCCCTGTTCGAGGTCGGCGCGTACACCACCAGCATGCAGGTGGTGCGCAACGACGAGGTCCTCTACGACCGCGACCAGGCCTTCGGCGGCGCCCAGCTGACCCAGCAGATCGCCCGCCACTACGGCTTCTCCCCCGACGAGGCCGAGACCCGCAAGCGCAACGCCGACCTCCCCGAGGATTACGAGGCGCTCGTGCTGCACCCCTTCGTGGAAAGCCTCGCGCAGGAAATCGCCCGGGCGCTGCAGTTCTTCTTCACCAGCACGCCGCACAACCGGGTCGACCATGTCATGGTCTCCGGCGGCTCCGGTGCGCTGCCAGGGCTGGTCGACGCCGTGACGGCGCAGACCTCGTTCCCCTGCAGCCTGGCCGACCCCTTCGCCGGCATGAAGATCGCCGACACCGTCCGCGAGCGCAAGGTCCGCCGCGAAGCCCCCTCCTATCTCACCTCGTGCGGGCTGGCCCTGCGGAGGTTCACGCTGTGACCATCCTGATCAACCTCCTGCCGCACCGCGAGGCCGCCCGCAAGCGCCGCCGCGAGGTGTTCTATGTGTCGCTGGGCGCTTCCGCCCTGGCCGGCGCGCTGGTCTCAGGTGGCATCTACAGCCACTACGACAGCCGCATCTCCAGCCAGCAGGCGCGCAATGCCACGCTCCAGGCCGAGATCGGCAAGCTCGAAGTCCAGATCAAGGACATCGCCAACCTCCAGCAGGAAATCACCGCCCTGAAGGCCCGCCAGCAGGCCGTGGAGAACCTGCAGGCGGACCGCAACATGCCGGTGCACCTGCTCAACGAGCTCGTTCGGCAGTTGCCCGACGGCGTGTTCCTCAGCAACGTCAAGCAGGATGGCCAGCTCGTCACCCTGGCCGGCGTCGCGCAGTCCAACGAGCGCGTCTCGGAGCTGCTTCGCAACCTGGCCAACAACAGCCCCTGGCTCGCCCGCCCCGAGCTGGTCGAGATCGTCGCGGGCACGGCCGACGTGAGCGCGCGCGACCGCCGGCGCGTCGGCAATTTCAATATCCGCGTGCGCATCCTGCGCGCCAGCGAAGTCAAGACCGACACCGCTGCGCAGGCCGTGCCCGCCAAGAGCTGAACGCCATGGCCACCCGACAAGTCCCCAAGATCGACCTGCGCGCGCAGTTCGTCCGCTACGCCGGCCAGTTCAAGGGCCTGAACACCCGCGACCCCTCCACATGGCCGCTCCTGCCCCGGGTTTCAGCCTGCCTGGGCCTGCTTGCCGCCGTGGTGCTGGCCCTGTGGTTCGGCTTCATCCAGGGCTTTGCCGACGAACTCGAGGCCGAGCGCGCCAAGGAGCAGCGGCTGCGCGCCGACTACACGGCCAAGCTGGGCAAGGCGATCAACCTCGAGGCGCTCCGCAGTCAGCGCGAGCAGGTGCAGCAGTACGTCACGCAACTCGAGAAGCAGCTTCCGGGCAAGTCCGAAATGGACGCGCTGCTGTCAGACATCAACCAGGCGGGGCTGGGCCGCAGCCTCACGTTCGAGCTGTTCCGGCCGGGGCAGGTCAGCGTCAAGGAATACTACGCCGAGCTTCCGATCGCCATCCGCGTGACCGGCCGCTACCACGACATCGGCGATTTCGCGGCCGACATCGCCCACCTCTCGCGCATCGTCACCTTGAACAACCTCACCCTGGTGCCCGGGGCGGGCGGCGTGCTGGCCATGGATGCCACCGCCAAGACCTTCCGCTACCTCGACCCCGACGAGGTCAAGGCGCAGTCCAAGGCAGGGCCCAAGAAATGATGCGCGCACTCCTCATCGCGGCCACGCTGGGCGTGGCGCTGGCTGGCTGCGACTCCGCCGGCGACAACGATCTCTCCACCTGGATGACGCAGCAGCGGACGCAGGCCAAGCCCAAGATCGAACCCGTCTCCGAACCCAAACCCTACTCACCCCAGGCCTACAGCCAGGCCACGGCCATCGACCCCTTCAACCGCGACAAGCTGATCGTTGCCCTGCGCAACGAAAGCGGGCGCAGCGCCAACGTGGCGCTGCTCGCGCCCGAGCAGGCCCGCCGCAAGGAGCCGCTCGAAGCCTATCCCCTCGACACCATGGCCCTGGTCGGCAGCCTCCTCAAGGAAGGCAAGCCGGTCGCGCTGGTGCAGATCGACAAGCTCATCTACCAGGTGCGGCCCGGCCAGTACCTCGGACAGAACTATGGCCGCGTGCTCAAGGTCAGCGAGACCGAGGTCCTGCTGCGCGAAATCGTGCAGGACCCCGGCGGTGACTGGGTCGAGAGGCGGGCCTCGCTGAACTTGCAAGAGAGGGCAAAACAATGAAAAAAACCACCGGGACTGCCTTGAGGGCCGTCCTGCGCCTCATGTTCGCGGCCGGGGCCGTGGCCGGTTTCACGGCACACGCCCAGACGCCGTCCGCACCGGCACCGCAGGCGCAGGCGCCTGCCGCTGCGGCGGCATCCCGGGGCGCTGCGGCGCCCCTTGCCGTGGAGGCCGTGTCGGGCTCCATCCAGGGCGGCACCGAAGTCGTCCGCATCGACTTCACCCAGCCGCTCACCTCGGTGCCGACCGGTTTCACCATCCAGGCGCCGGCCCGCATTGCACTGGACGTGCCGGGCGCGGCGAACGCACTCGGCCGCAACAGCGTCGAAGTCAACCAGGGCAATGTGCGTTCGGTCAACGTGGTCCAGGCGGGTGACCGCACCCGCATCGTCCTGAACCTGCGCTCGGCCACCGGCTACAAGACCCAGATCCAGGGCCGCTCGCTCCTCGTGGCCCTCGAGCCCGTTCCGGGCCCGGCAACGACCGCTTCCCAGGGGGTCACCGCGCAGTTCGCGGAAAGCCGCAACCGCGAATCGCAGCCGATCCGCGACGTGGACTTCCGCCGCGGGGCCGACAACACCGCCCGCGTGGTGGTCGACCTCGCCAACAACCAAGTGGGCGTGGACATCCGCCAGCAGGGCCAGAACCTGGTCGTCGAGTTCTTGCGCTCGTCCCTGCCCGAAGGGCTGCGCCGCCGCCTCGACGTGACCGATTTCGGCACGCCGGTGCAGACCATCACCACCACCCAGGCCGGTGACCGCGTCCGCATGGTGATCGAACCCCGCGGGCAGTGGGAGCACAGCGCCTACCAGAGCGACAACCAGTTCGTGGTCGAGGTGCGCCCGCAGGCCGTTGCCGCAGCCCAGGCCGGCGGCCGGGCCAGCCGCTACACCGGCGACAAGCTCACGCTCAATTTCCAGAACATCGACGTCCGCTCGCTGTTGCAGGTCATCGCCGATTTCACCAACTTCAACATCGTCGTGGCGGATTCCGTCACCGGCAACGTCACCCTGCGCCTGCGCGAGGTCCCGTGGGACCAGGCGTTGGACATCATCCTGCAGGCGCGCGGCCTCGAGAAGGTTCAGGTCGGCAACGTCATGTGGGTCGCCACGGCCGAAGAGGTCGCCGCTCGCCAGAAGGCCGAGAACGACCGCGCCGCGGTCGAGCCGCTGCGCACCCAGGCTTTCCAGCTCAATTACGCGGTGGCCCAGCAGGTGGCGGCCCAGTTGCTCGCCACCGGACAAGGCGCCGCGGGCGGCGGCGGCGGCACCGCCGCACGGATCCTCAGTCCTCGCGGCAGCGTGATCGCCGAAGTCCGCACCAACCAGCTGTTCGTCACCGACATCCCGGCTCGGCTGGAGCAGGTGCAGTCCCTCATCACGCAGGTCGACGTCCCGGTGCGCCAGGTCCTCATCGAGGCGCGCATCGTCGAGGCCTCCGATTCGTTCGGCCGTTCACTGGGCGTGCGGCTCGGCGGCAGCGACCTGCGCGGCGTGCGCGGCGGCGACCCCGGCTTCAGCCTCGGTGGCGGCAACCGGGTGGCCTTCGGCGGCACCTACAACGCCGTGTCGACCACCACCGGCGAAGGCAGCACCGCGCTCGACACGATCAACACCAACTTCGTGAACCTGCCGGCGCTGGGCATCGGCGGTTTCAACGCGCCGTCCTTTGCCATCTCGCTGTTCAGTTCCGCGGCCAACCGCTTCCTGAACCTGGAGCTGTCCGCCCTCGAGGCCGACGGCCGCGGCAAGCTGGTGTCCAGCCCCCGCATCATCACCGCCGACAAGCAGAAGGCGCTGATCCAGCAGGGCACGCGCTTCCCCTACCAGCGCGCCACCAGCTCCGGCGCAACGGCCGTCGAATTCATCGACGCCACCCTCAAGCTCGAGGTCACGCCACAGATCACGCCCGAGGGCGCGGTCATCCTGGTGATCGACATCAACAAGGACAGCCGAGGCGAGACCACGGCGGCGGGCGTCGCGATCAACACCAAGAAGATCCAGACCCAGGTCCTCGTCGAGAACGGCGGCACCGTGGTCATCGGCGGCATCTTCGAGCTCACCGAAACAGAGAACGAAGCCAAGGTGCCCCTGCTGGGCGACCTGCCGGGCGTGGGCAACCTGTTCAAGAACCGCTCGCGCACCGCCAACAAGCAGGAAATGCTGGTGTTCATCACGCCGAAGATGGTGACGGAGCGCACGGCGGCGGCGCGCTGATGCATGGCTGAGGGACTCCCCGGCGTCGACCACCGCGCAGGGGCGCACAGACTGCGAACACGGGTTTCTCCGGCAAGGCTGCCAGTACCTACCAAGCGAACGCTGCACCGTGCTCGGGTGGCGTCGCCACGAACCTGCTGTTCGTGTCAGCAACGCCAGGCACGATTTACACATTGAGTGCAACGAGCGTTCAGCAGTCAACGGTCGTGTTTCAGGTCCTGGACGCTTCGAGCAAATCCGGTCACAGCAGCCACCCAGGTGCGCTTCTCCCTCAGTCTGGGGCGTCATACCGGTTGTTGCCGTTGACGTCGACGAAATCCTCCGACGTCACGGCACCGTTCCTCCCCGGCGCAACCCCTACCCTGACCGAACCCGTGACGGTCCTGAGTTACATGGATGGTGACGAGCCAATCCTTTGTCACTTGGCTGCGGCGTGTTGGTGACGTCTGGTCAGGCACCGGTATCATGCCGCGCCAGCACACGCTAACTTCATCGCCGCATTGACCCGCATTGCCCTCATCGGCCTCCCCGGCTCCGGCAAGACCACCGTTGGCCGCCTCCTCGCGAGGCGGCTGGGGTTGCCGTTCGTGGACACCGACCACCGCATCGAAGCGGTGCTCGGCTGCTCGATCCGCGCCTTCTTCGAGGCGCAGGGCGAGCAGGCGTTTCGCGACGTCGAATCGCAAATCCTCCAGGAACTGACGACCGGCGACCCTTGTGTCCTGGCCACCGGCGGGGGCATCGTGCTGCGGCCGCAGAACCGCGAGCGGCTGCGCGCGACCTGCCGGGTGGTGTACCTGCAGGCAGCGCCCGATGATCTCGCGACGCGCCTGCGCGGCGACAGCAAGCGGCCTCTGCTCCAGGTCGACGACCCACTCGCACGGCTGCGGGCGCTGCACGACGAGCGCGCTCCGCTGTACCGCGAGACAGCGCACATCACCGTCGAGACCGCCCGCAAGCGGGTGCATTCGCTGGTGGCGCTGCTGGCCTCCCAGCTCGAGCTCGAGGCAGGCAGCGACGGGGCCTGACGCCGCCGGCCCGCATGGGGGCCGGTGCTTCACCGCCGCGGCTTAAACTCGCCGCATGACCGTCACCCCACCGGCCCAGCAGGTCCGCATCGAACTTGGCGAGCGCAGCTATCCCATCCTCATCGGCGAGGGGCTGATCCCACAGCTCTCGTCGCTGGAGCTTCCCCGTGCCCACGCCGCGCTGATCGTGACGAACACCACGGTGGGGCCGCTGTATGCCGAGCCGCTGCGGCGCGCCCTGGCGGGCCGCTACGCCCGCGTGGACACCCTCGCGCTGCCCGACGGAGAAGCCCACAAGGACTGGAACACGCTGCAGACGATCTTCGACGTGCTGCTCGAATCCGGCGGCGACCGCAAGACCGTGCTGTTCGCGCTCGGCGGTGGCGTGGTGGGTGACATGACGGGCTTCGCGGCCGCCTGCTACATGCGGGGCGTGCCCTTCGTGCAGGTGCCCACCACCCTGCTCGCGCAGGTCGACTCGTCGGTCGGCGGCAAGACGGGCATCAACCATCCGCGCGGCAA
>DAIMZU010000091.1:0-8345 GCA_036733845.1 Ramlibacter sp. | reverse complement strand
GGTGCTGGCCGCGAGGGGAGCCGGGGCAGTGGGGGTGGTCCAGCGGGCCGGATCCAGCGTGGGCGCGACATCCTGCGCTGGCGGTCGGTTCATGTTTACTCCCCCTGGGTAGTGAAATGTGTGGGGGAGACTCTAGGCACACCCCCGCCCGCCCGCAACGGGCGGGCTGCGGGGCCACTGTCAGGATTGCCGCGGACCTCAGGCGGAGATCGCGTCCAGGAGTTCGGTCTCGATCTCGATCTGGCGCCGGCTTTGCTGCAGTTCGGACCCGTCGATGAGGAAGGTGTCCTCGACCCGTTCGCCCAGGGTGGAGATCTTCGCGAGTTGCAGGTTGATGTGGTGCCGGGCCAGCACACGGGCGACCGAATAGAGCAGGCCCACCCGGTCGCTGGCCGAGATGGTCAGCAGCCAGCGCTGGGCCTTCTCGTCGGGGGACAGGCTCACCCGCGGTGCGACCGGGAAGCTGCGCACGCGTCGTGACACCCGGCCCCGGCCCGGGGGCGGCAGCGGCCCCGCCCGCTGCAGCGTGGCGCCGAGGTCGGACTGCACCAGGTGGATCAGCTCGCGGTTGTGCTCGGGCAGCAGGCTGCTGACGACCTGGAAGGTGTCCAGGGCATGGCGGTCGCGCGTGGTGTGGATGCGCGCGTCCAGGATGCTGAAGCCGGCCTGGTCGAAGTAGCCGCAGATGCGCGCGAACAGATCGGGCTGGTCCGGTGTGTAGACCAGCACCTGAAGGCCCTCGCCCACGGGAGACAGGCGCGCCCGCACCAGCGGCTGGCCTGGCACGCCATCGAGCCCGGCCAGGAAACGCGAAATATGACGGGTGTGCCAGGCGATCTCGCCGGCGTCGTGGCGCATGAAGTAGCCCACGTCCAGCGTGTCCCAGAGCTGGCGGTGTGCCCCGTGCGGCAGTGCATGCAGGCCCAGCTGGGCCAGCGCCTCGCGCTTGCGCGCCTCGGTGTCGGCGTCGGGATCGGGCGCGCGACCGCCGAGCACCCGCAGGCTGGCGCGGTAGAGGTCCTCGAGCAGCTTGCCCTTCCAGGCGTTCCAGACCTTGGGGCTGGTGCCGCGGATGTCCGCCACCGTGAGCAGGTAGAGCGCGGTTAGGTTGCGCTCGTTGCCGACGCGGCGTGCGAAGGCCTGGATGACTTCCGGATCGCCGAGGTCTTCCTTCTGGGCGATCCGGCTCATGAGCAGGTGCTCCCGCACCAGGAACTCGACGAGGGCGGCGTCCTCGGGTCCGATCGCATGGTCGCGGCAGAAGGCGCGGACCTCGCGGGCGCCGAGATCCGAGTGGTCGCCGCCACGTCCCTTGGCGATGTCGTGGTAGAGCGCCGCAACGTACAGGATCCAGGGCTTGTCCCAGCCGGCGGCCAGCTGTGAACAGAAGGGATATTCGTGGGCGTGCTCGGCGATGAAGAAGCGCCGCACGTTGCGCAGCACCATGAGGATGTGCTGGTCGACCGTGTAGACGTGGAACAGGTCGTGCTGCATCTGGCCCACGATGCGCCGGAAAACCCACAGGTAGCGACCGAGCACCGACGTCTGGTTCATCAGGCGCATGGCATGCGTGATGCCCTGCGGCTGCATCAGGATGGCGCGGAAGGTCGCCCGGTTGACCGGGTCGCGGCGGAAGCGCGCGTCCATCAGGTGGCGGGCGTTGTACAGCGCGCGCAAGGTGCGCGCGGACAGGCCCTTGGCGCCCACCGTGGTCTGGAACAGCAGGAAAGTCTCGAGGATGGATTCCGGGTGGCGCTCGTACAGGTCGTCGGCGCCGACCTCGATCATGCCGGCCTTGATCGAAAAGCGCGCGTTCAGCGGCACCGGTGCATGCTCGCTCGGGTTCAGGCGCTCCTCGATGTTCATCAGTAGAACCTGGTTGAGCTGGCTCGCCGCCTTGGCCGCCCAGTAGTAGCGTCGCATCAGGGCTTCGCTCGCACGCTCGACCAGCCGCCCGTTGTCTGCGAAGCGGTTCACATAGCCGAAGGATTCGGCCACCGCGGTCTGCAGGTCGAACACCAGGCGGTCCTCGCGGCGGCCGGACAGCAGGTGCAGCCGCGCGCGGATGAGGCTCAGGAGGGCTTCGTTGCGCTTGACCTGCCGCGCCTCGAATGGGGTGGCCAGCCCCTTGCGCGCGAGCTCGTCCCAGCTGTCGCCGAGCCCCGCCGCCCGGGCCACCCAGAGCACCACCTGCAGGTCGCGCAGCCCGCCGGGCGACTCCTTGCAGTTGGGCTCGAGCGCGTAGGGTGTGTTCTCGTACTTGGTGTGGCGCTGCTGCATCTCCAGGGTCTTGGCGATGTAGAAGGCCCGGGGGTCCAGGCCGACGCGGAAGCGGCGCTGGAACTCGCGGTGGAGCGCGGCATCGCCTGCGACGCGGCGGGACTCGAGCAGCGAGGTCTGGACCGTGACGTCGGCCTGCGCCTGGGCGATGCACTCGGTGACCGTCCGCACACTGGAGCCGATCTCCAGGCCCACGTCCCAGCAGGCGCCGATGAAACCTTCGATGCGGGCCTTCAGCGGCCCGTCAGCGTCGACGTGCACACCGTCGGGCATCAGCAGCAGGACGTCCACGTCGGAATGCGGAAAGAGTTCGCCGCGGCCATAACCGCCGACCGCCACCAGGCTGAAGCCGGCGTCGAAACCCGCACGCTCCCACAGGGCACGCAGCGTCAGGTCGGCCTCGCGCGCGAGGCGCTGGAGCAGGATGCGCACGCCACGGGTGGAGTTGCCGCGCTGGCGCAGGGTGTCCAGCACCGCCGCCTTGCGCGCGCGCCAGTCATCGCGCAGCAGCGCGAGTTCCTGTGCAGGCCGTTCGGCGAGTTCAGCCGCAGGCATGGCGGGGCCTCAGGCCGCAACGAACTCCGGCGGGCGCGGGCTGCCCTCCGACACGGTGAGCACCTCGTACCCGGATTCGGTGACCAGGACGGTGTGCTCCCACTGCGCGGACAGCGAGCGGTCCCGGGTGACGATGGTCCAGCCGTCGCTGCCGAACTCCTTCACCTCGCGCCGGCCAAGGTTGATCATGGGCTCGATCGTGAAAGTCATGCCGGGCTTGAGCTCGTCGAGCGTGCCGGGCTTGCCGTAGTGCAGCACCTGGGGCTCTTCGTGGAACCTGCGGCCGATGCCATGGCCGCAGAACTCACGGACCACCGAGAACCCGTGGCCTTCGGCGAACTGCTGGATGGCGTGGCCGATATCGCCCAGCCGGGCGCCGGGCCGCACGCGCACGATGCCGTGCCACATGGCCTCGTAGGTGAGCTTGACCAGTCGCGTTGCGGCGATGGACGCCTCTCCGACGATGAACATGCGGCTGGTGTCGCCGTACCAGCCGTCCTTGATGACGGTGACATCCACGTTGACGATGTCCCCCTTCTTCAGCGGCTTGTCGTTGGGGATGCCGTGGCACACCACGTGGTTGACCGAGGTGCACAGCGAGGCGGGGTAGGGCGGATAGCCGGGCGGCTGGTAGCCCAGCGTGGCGGAGGTCGAACCCTGCTTGCTCATGCATTCGGCGGCCAGGCGGTCGATCTCGCGCGTGGTGATTCCGGGCTGGATGAAGGGCGTGAGGTGGTCCAGCACCTGCGAGGCCATGCGGCCGGCGGTGCGCATGCCCTGGATGCCCTGCGCGTCCTTGTACGTGATCGTCATGGGACCGGATTATCCCAGAGCCCCCTGGCCCTGTCGTGGCCGGCCCGGTCGCCTCGCGCGGGTGCCGGGTAAAATGCCGGGTTCTCGCGCCATCGCCCGGCCCCAGTCAGCGGCCGGTCGCGCCCACCTACCCGAGCCTCGCCACGTGACCCTGCACATCACCGAGTTCGAGGGCGGCAACGCCCTCAGCGCCTTTCGCGTCCAGCAATTGCTTCCCCGGCTCCAGGCCGCCTGCGAGCGGGTCCAGTCGGTCAGCGCGCGCCACGTGCACCTCGCGGTCTCTCAGCAGCCGCAGGATGCGGCGCTGAGGGAGCGGCTCGAGGCACTGCTCACGTACGGGGAGCCGGCAGAGGCTGCACCCGGCGGCGAACTGGTGGTCGTCATGCCGCGGCTGGGGACTGTCTCGCCATGGGCATCCAAGGCGACGGACATCGCCCACAACTGCGGGTTGCCGGTGCGCAGGCTGGAGCGCATCGTCGAATACCGAATCGCGCTGCGGCCAGGCCTGCTCGGGCGCGCGGCCGCGCTGTCGCCCGCCGAGCGCGATGCGATCGCGGGGCTGCTCCATGACCGCATGACGGAATCTGTCGGGACCACGCGCGCCGATGCGCACCGCCTCTTCACCGAACTGGCGGCGCCGCCCATGGACCGCGTCGACGTGCTGGGCGGCGGCCGCGCCGCGCTCGAGCGGGCCAACGCCGAGTTCGGCCTGGCCCTCGCCGACGACGAGATCGACTACCTCGTCGACGCGTTCCAGTCGCTCGGCCGCAACCCGACCGACGTCGAACTCATGATGTTTGCGCAGGCCAACAGCGAGCACTGCCGGCACAAGATCTTCAACGCCAGCTTCACGATCGACGGACAGGCGCAGGACAAAAGCCTGTTCGCCATGATCCGCAACACGCACCAGCGCGCGCCGCAGCACACGGTCGTGGCCTACTCCGACAACGCAGCGGTGATGGAAGGCCATGCCGTCGAGCGGTTCGTGCCGCTTGCTCCGGGCAGCGGCCCGTCGGCTTACGGGCGCGAGGCGGCGCTCCAGCATGTGCTGATGAAGGTCGAGACCCACAACCATCCGACCGCCATCTCGCCTTTCCCTGGCGCCTCGACCGGCGCCGGCGGCGAGATCCGCGACGAAGGTGCGACCGGCCGCGGCGCGCGGCCCAAGGCCGGCCTGACCGGCTTTTCGGTGTCGCGGCTGTGGGATGGCCCGAACGGGCGGCCGGCGCACATCGCCAGCCCGCTGCAGATCATGACCGAAGGTCCGCTGGGCGGCGCTGCGTTCAACAACGAGTTCGGCCGCCCCAACCTCTGCGGGTACTTCCGCGAGTACGAACAGACCGTCGACGGCGTGGTGCGCGGCTACCACAAGCCCATCATGATCGCCGGCGGCCTGGGCAGCATCGACGCAGGTCTCACCCACAAGATCCTGTTCCCTGCGGGCACGCTGCTGGTGCAACTGGGCGGGCCCGGCATGCGCATCGGGATCGGCGGCGGCGCGGCCAGCTCGATGGCCACCGGCACCAATGCCGCCGAGCTCGACTTCGACTCCGTCCAGCGCGGCAACCCCGAGATCGAGCGGCGCGCCCAGGAGGTGATCAACCATTGCTGGACGCTGGGCGAGCGCAACCCGATCCTGGCCATCCATGACGTCGGCGCCGGGGGGCTGTCCAACGCCTTCCCGGAGCTCTCCAACGACGCCGGCCGCGGCGCACGCTTCGACCTGCGCCGCGTGCCGCTGGAAGAATCCGGCATGGCACCGCGGGACATCTGGTGTAACGAAAGCCAGGAGCGCTACGTCCTGGCCATTGCGCCCGAGTCGCTGCCGCTGTTCCAGTCCTTCTGCGAGCGCGAGCGATGCCCGTTCGCGGTCGTCGGCGTCGCCACCGAGGAGCGCATGCTGGTGGTCGGGGATGGCGTCCCGCTGGAGCCGGGTGCAACCGACCCCCGCGACGCCGGCGGCAGTGCCCTGGCGGTGGACATGCCCATGGACGTGCTCCTCGGCAAGCCACCGCGCATGCACCGTGACGTGCGCACCGTCCGGCGCGAGTCGCCTGCGCTCGACCTCACCGGGCTTTCCCTGCAGGATGCGGTCATCCGCGTGCTGTCGCATCCCACCGTCGCCTCCAAGCGCTTCCTGGTCACCATCGGTGACCGCACCGTCGGCGGCCTCACCCATCGCGACCAGATGGTCGGCCCATGGCAGGTGCCGGTGGCCGACTGCGCGGTCACCCTGGCCGACTACGCCGGCTTTGCCGGCGAAGCCATGAGCATGGGCGAGCGCACGCCCCTGGCGGCCACCGACGCCGCGGCCTCGGGGCGCATGGCGGTGGGCGAGGCCCTCACCAACCTGCTGGCGGCGCCGGTGGAGCTGTCCCGGGTCAAGCTGTCGGCCAACTGGATGGCCGCCTGCGGCGAGCCCGGCGAGGACGCCGCACTGTATGAGACGGTGCGGGCGGTCGGCATGGCGCTGTGCCCGGCCCTCGGAATCTCCATTCCCGTGGGCAAGGACAGCCTGTCCATGCGCACCCAGTGGCAGGAGGCCGGTGCACAGCGCAAGGTGGTCTCGCCCGTCAGCCTGGTCGTCACCGCATTCGCGTCGGTGGCGGACGTGCGGGGCACGCTCACCCCTCAGCTGGCCGCCGATGTCGACACCACCCTGGTCCTGGTCGACCTGGGCCGCGGTCGCAACCGCATGGGCGGCAGCATCCTCGCCCAGGTGCTCGAGCAGCCCGGCGGCGAGGTGCCCGACCTCGACGATCCGCAGGACCTCGTCCGCCTCGCCGACGCCCTGCGCGTGCTCCGCGAGCAAGGACGCGTCCTGGCCTACCACGACCGGTCCGACGGCGGCCTGCTGGTCACCTGCGCGGAGATGGCGTTTGCCGGGCGGGTGGGCGTCAGCCTGAACGTCGACCTGCTGGTTACTGAAGGCGACGGCATCCAGGACAGCCGGGCCGAGTACGGCGACGCCAAGAACTGGGCCGGGCAGGTCAGCGCCCGGCGCGAGGACCTCACCCTGCGCGCGCTCTTTTCCGAGGAACTCGGCGTCGTGCTGCAGGTGCGCACCGCCGATCGCAACGAGGTGATGCAGGTGCTGCGCGAGCACGGGCTGTCCCGGCACAGCCACTTTGTCGGAACCACCCGTCCCCAGGGCTCGGCCATCGACGTCGGCAAGGGCCAGTTGCAGGTCTGGCGCGACACCCGCGCCGTCTTCAGCGCCAGCCTGCAGGACCTGCAGCAGGTCTGGGACAGCGTCAGCTGGAAAATCTGCCAGGGACGCGACCATCCGGCCTGTGCGGATGCCGAGCATGCGGCCGCGGGGGACCCGGCAGATCCCGGGCTGCAGTTCGCCCCGAGCTTCGACGTGGCGCAGGACCCTGCGGCACCCTTCCTGAACCTCGCCCGGCCGCGCGTGGCCATCCTGCGCGAGCAGGGCGTCAACTCGCACGTCGAGATGGCCTACTGCTTCGACAGCGCAGGCTTCGAGGCGGTGGACGTCCACATGACCGACCTGCAGTCCGGCCGCGCCCGGCTGCAGGACTTCAAGGGCGTGGTCGCCTGCGGCGGGTTCAGCTACGGGGACACGCTGGGCGCCGGCATCGGCTGGGCCCGCAGCATCACCTTCAACGACCCGCTGGCGGACCAGTTCCGTGCGTTCTTCGGCCGTGCCGACACTTTTGCGCTGGGGGTGTGCAACGGCTGCCAGATGCTGGCCGAACTGGCCGACATCATTCCCGGCGCCGAGCACTGGCCGCGCTTTACCACCAACCTCAGCGAGCGCTACGAAGCCCGCCTTTCCCAGGTGGAGGTGCTGGATTCACCCAGCCTGTTCTTCGCGGGCATGGCCGGCAGCCGCCTGCCGATCGCGGTGGCGCATGGCGAAGGCTTCGCCAACTTCTCGCGGCGCGGCGACGCCGGGCGCGTCATTCCGTCGATGCGCTTCACCGACCACCACGGCCAGCCGACGGAGGCCTATCCCTTCAACCCCAATGGCAGTCCCAATGGGCTGACAGCCGTGACCACGGCCGATGGCCGGTTCACCGCCATGATGCCCCACCCGGAGCGGGTGTTCCGCAACATCCAGATGTCCTGGTCGGGCGGTGACACCAGCGTCCGCAGCCCCTGGATGCGGATCTGGCAGAACGCGCGGCGCTGGGTGGGCTGAGCCGGCCCCCCGAGCCGTTCAAGCCGGGCAGCGCCCGTCCTTTGCCTTCCTGAACACCGACCCCTTCAGCAAGGCGAGGGCGCCGCTGCCGCCGCTCACGCGCAAGGCCCCGTCCCGCAGCCGCGCCTCGAGGTCACCGTGCCGGGTCTGCTGCGCGAAGAGTGTGTCCCCCTGCATGCGCCCTTGCACCTCCCGGACGCGATCGCGGCGCGTGAGGGTGCCCTGGACCTCCTGGAACGCCTGCTTCAGGTCGAGCCGGAACTCCGACAGCGGCCCCGTGCCGCACCACAGGCCGCCGACGGCGGCGGGCACGGTCCACAGGTGGATCCGGCTGGATTTCTCCAGTCCCACCTTCTTGTCGGGGACGGGCACCGTGGTGGTCTGGTCGGGCTTCCAGTCGCCCATGTCCCAGTCGTGCGAGACGATGCGGGTGCCGGGCTTGAGCTGAAGGAGACGCGGGCGCAACTGCAGGTTGACCTCCGGCAGGAGGTACATGGTGATGACGCTGGCCTGCGAGAGGTCGGTCTGGAAG
>DAIMZU010000090.1:0-8350 GCA_036733845.1 Ramlibacter sp. | reverse complement strand
ATCCAGTTCCACCCGACCTGCCTGTGGCATCCGCTGGCCAAGAACTACCTCATCTCCGAGGCGGTGCGCGGCGAGGGTGGGCGACTGCTGCTGCCGGACGGCACGCGCTTCATGCCGGCCCACGATGAGCGCGGCGAACTGGCCCCGCGCGATGTCGTGGCGCGTGCGATCGACTTCGAGATGAAGAAGCACGGCCTCGACCACGTCCTGCTGGACATCTCCCACCAGCCGGCCGCCTTCATCCTCGAGCACTTCCCGAACATCCACGCGCGCTGCCTGTCCTTCGGCATCGACATCACGCGCGAGCCGATCCCGGTGGTGCCGGCGGCGCACTACACCTGCGGCGGCGTGCTCACCGACCTGGCGGGCCGCACCGACCTGCCCGGCCTCCACGCCATCGGCGAGACCACCTGCACCGGCCTGCACGGGGCCAACCGGCTGGCGAGCAACTCGCTGGTCGAATGCATGGTGTTCGCACGCTCCGCAGCGCAGGACATCTCGGGCCAGCGGGTCGCGCCCGCGGGTCCCCTGCCGCCCTGGGACGACAGCCGCGTGACCGACGCCGACGAGCAGGTTGTCATCTCGCACAACTGGGACGAGCTGCGCCGCTTCATGTGGGACTACGTGGGCATCGTGCGCACCAACAAGCGCCTCGGCCGGGCCGCCAACCGGATTGCGCTGCTCAAGCGCGAGATCGACGAGTTCTACGGCAGCTTCCACGTCAACCGCGACCTGCTCGAGCTTCGCAACCTCGCGACCGTGGCCGACCTCATCGTGCGCTCGGCGCAGCAGCGGCACGAGAGCCGCGGGCTGCACTTCAGCCGGGACTACCCGGAGACGCTGCCGCAGGCGCTGCCCACCATCCTGCAGCCCTGAAGCGGGGCTGGATGCGGCGGCCGTGCCGTCCTACGCACGGCCGTGCCGCCCGCGCACACGATCGCGCGCCGTGGGTGCCTAGATTGACCGGTCCACAGGAGAGCCCGCATGGACCGATCGACACTTCAGCAGATCAAGCAATGGGACGCCTCGCGCGAGGGCATTCCGGGCGAGCACTGGCTCACCCTCGGGGCGGGCCTGCTGCTGTTCATGGCCACCCGCCGCAGCCCGAGCTTCGTCGTGAAGCTCGGCGGCTCGATCGTCGCCGGCCTGCTGGTGGCCCGTGCAGCGGTCGGACGCGAGGGGCTCGAAAAGAAGCCCTGGATGCCCATCTGACCGCTCACGCGGCTCCGATTCCCGGCACCAGTGCACCGACAGGCTGGCCTGCCTTGATCGCCGCCGTAAACGCGAGCATGCGGTCGATTGGCAGGCGCGCGCGCGTACCGAGCGCCGGATCGACCGTGATCTCGTTGGCGCCGGACTCCAGCACCTGCCTCAGCCCTGCCAGCCCGTTCATGGCCATCCACGGACAATGCGCGCAGCTCTTGCAGGTGGCGCTGTTGCCGGCCGTCGGCGCCTCGAGGAACACCTTGCCGGGATTGAGCGTGCGCAGCTTGTGCATCATGCCGTTGTCGGTGGCGACGATGAACTCGCGCGCATCCATCTCGCGCGCGGCCTTGAGGATGGCCGAGGTCGAGCCCACCGCGTCGGCCAGCGCCACCACCGCCGCCGGCGACTCGGGGTGCACCAGCACCTTGGCGGCGGGATGGTCCTTCTTGAGCTGCTCGAGCTCGAAGGCCTTGAACTCGTCGTGCACGATGCAGGCGCCATTCCACATCAGCATGTCGGCGCCGGTCTCTCGCTGGATGTACTGGCCCAGGTGACGGTCGGGCGCCCACAGGATCTTGTGGCCCTTGTCCTTGAGCGCGCTCACGATCTCCAGCGCGCAGCTGGAGGTGACGAGCCAGTCGGCGCGCGCCTTGACCGCGGCGCTGGTGTTGGCGTAGACCACCACGGTGCGGTCGGGGTGGGCATCGCAGAACGCACTGAACTCGTCGGCGGGACAGCCGAGGTCCAGCGAGCAGGTGGCGTCGAGGTCGGGCATGAGCACCCGCTTCTCGGGCGACAGGATCTTTGCCGTCTCGCCCATGAAGCGCACGCCCGAGACCACCAGCGTGCGGGCCGGGTGGTCGCGGCCGAAGCGCGCCATCTCGAGCGAATCGCTCACGATGCCGCCGGTCTCCTCGGCCAGGTCCTGCAGGTCGGGGTGCACGTAGTAGTGCGACACCATGACGGCGTCGCGCTCGCGCAGCAGCCGGCAAATGTCGGCCTTGAGCGCTTCGCGCTCGGCGGGCGATGGCTCGGGCGGGACGCGCGCCCATGCGTGGCGCGTGTCGCAGCTTGCGCCGGCAGGCTGTTCGTACTCGACGTCGATGATGGGAATCACAGCACTCATCAGAAGGGTCCTTGGGGCGGCCCCGATGCCGCCAGGTGGATGGCAGATGCGGACGGAACAGCACCAGCGCAAGGCCGTCCGAACGACCGATGCCGCTATTGTCCCCAATGTCGCACAGGCCGCCGCGGGTGGAGAGAAAATGGCCGCATGAACCTGCCGTACCTCGAAGCCCAGCCCAGCCGCGAAGAAGTCGATGCCCTGCCCGGCGCGACAGTGCTCGAATTCGGCACCGACTGGTGCGGCTGGTGCCAGGGGGCCCAGGGCCACATCCACGAGGCCCTCGCGGGGCGTGAGGCGCTGCGCCACATCAAGGCGGAAGACGGCCCGGGGCGTCCATTGGGGCGGTCCTTCCGGGTCAAGCTGTGGCCGACCCTGGTGTTCCTGAAGGATGGCCAGGAGGTTGCGCGCGTGGTGCGGCCGGGCGGGCCGGAGCCGATCCGGGAGGCGCTGGACAAGCTTGGCTGATGTCCTGTCGAAAACCCGCGCACATTCGGGCTGAGCTTGCCGATTCCCGCTCCTTGATCAGCGAACCCTCACTCCCACAAGCCTTGGACAGGCTCAGGCCGAACGCACTTTTGATACGGCCATCGACACTTCACGCCAACAGGCCTTTCGACAGGCTCAGGGCGAACGGATAAAGACTGCCAGCGCCTGGCTCGAATCACTCCGAGCGGGCCACTCGCCCCATCAGCGCGGCGACCGCTTCTGCCGGCGTCGTCCGGCCGTCGAGCAGATCGACGACGGCACGCGAGATGGGCATGTCGACCCCGAGGGCCTCGGCGCGTTGCACCACCGTCCGGGCGCAGTAGACGCCTTCGGCCACATGACCCAGCGACTCCACGGCTTGCGCGAGAGAGTGACCCTGCGCCAGCAGCAGGCCGACCTTGCGATTGCGGCTGAGGCTGCCGGTGGCCGTGAGGACGAGATCGCCCAGCCCCGACAGCCCCATGAAGGTGTCGGCCCGTGCGCCGAGCGCCAGTCCGAGCCGCGTCATTTCGGCCAGGCCACGGGTGATGAGCGCTGCGCGCGCGTTCAGGCCCAGTCCGAGGCCGTCGCACAGCCCGGTGGCGATCGCCAGCACGTTCTTGACCGCACCGCCGACCTCCACGCCGGGCAGGTCGTCGTTGGCGTACACCCGCAGGTTGCCTGCGTGGAAACCGGCGACCAGCGCCTCGCGAACCCGCGCATGGGGGCTCGCCGCGACCAGGGCCGTCGGGCGCCCTTCCGCGACCTCCTGGGCGAAGCTGGGGCCGCTGAGCGCACCCGCGGCCAGTGCCGGCGCAGCCTGCGCCTGCACTTCGTGCCCCAGCAGCCCCTGCGGGCCGGACTCGAAGCCCTTGCAGAGCCAGGCCACGGGGATGGTGCTGTCGTGCAAGGCCACGAGCATGCCCCGCAGGCCCGCCATCGGCGTGGCGATGATGACGAGGTCCTGGCGTGCCGCCATTGCCGCGAGCTCCCCGGCAGGCTTGCCGCTGATCACCAGCGACGATGGCAAGGGAGTTCCCGGCAGGTAGCGCCGGTTCTCGCGCGAAGCGTCCATGGCGCGGGCCTGTCCGGCGTCGCGCGCCCACAGGGTGACGGCATGGCGCCCCGCGGCGTGGAGCGCCAGGGCAGTGCCCCAGGCCCCGGCCCCCAGCACGGCGATCCGCATGGCGGCCGGCCGGGTCAGGCGCTGGTGATGATGCCCGAGCCGTTCTGCTGGGCCTGCTGGAGCTGCTGCTGCTCGAACATGGCCTGGAAGTTGATCTCGGCCAGGTGCACCGGCGGGAAGCCGCCGCGGGTGATGAGGTCCGCCACGTTGCCGCGCAGGTAGGGGTAGATGATCTGCGGGCAGGCGATGCCCATCACGGCATTCATCTGCTCGCCGTCGATGTTGCGGATCTCGAAGATGCCGGCCTGCTTGACCTCGACCAGGAACACCACGCGGTCCTGGAGCTTGGTCGTCACGGTGGCGGTGACGCAGACCTCGAAAACGCCCTCGGCTGCCTGCGAGGCTTCCACGCCGAGCTGGATGTCCACCGACGGCTGCTCCTGCTCGAGCAGGATGCCGGGGGAATTGGGCTGCTCGAGCGAGGCCTCCTTGAGGTAGACGCGCTGGATCTGGAAGACGGGGGCTTGGTTCTCGGCCATGGAGGACTCTTTCTCGGGTGAAGAAAGCCCGCCCGACCTGTGCGGCCGGCGGGCTCGTGGAAGGGAGCGGGCGGATTATCCCCCAGCAAGGGACAGCCCCGCCCCGCTGGCGGCTAGCCTTGCAGGAGCGGCATCAGGCCGCCTCGGCTGTCGAGCTCGATCAGGTCGTCGCAGCCGCCCACGTGGGTGTCGCCGATGAAGATCTGCGGCACGGTGCGGCGGCCGGTGGACTGCATCATGTCGGTGCGGGCCTGAGGGTCGGCGTCGATGCGGATCTCATCGATCTGCTCGACGCCACGGGCTTTCAGGAGCTGCTTGGCGCGAATGCAGTAGGGGCAGACGGCCGTCGTGTACATCTTGACGTTTTGCATGGCGGGACTGGAAGGTCTTGGGGACGCGCGTCAGGCGCGCTCGACCGGAAGATTAGCCTCTTTCCAGGCCCGCATGCCGCCGCCCAGGACTTGGGCCTGCTCGTAACCGAGTTTCCGCGCCACTGCCAGGGCCCGCTGGGCGCGTGCGCCGGTGGAGCACACCAGGATGATGGGCAGGGCCTTGTTCTTGACGACCTGGGGCAGGCGCTCCTCGAGCTGGCCCAGGGGAACGTTGCGCGCGCCGGTCACGTGGCCCGCAGCGAACTCCTCCGGCTCGCTGACGTCCACCACCTGACCCTTCTGGCGGTTGATGAGCTGGATTGCGCCATTGGGGTCGAGGCCGCGCACTGCGCCGCCGCGCACCGCCGGCCACAGCAGCATGGCGCCGGACAGGAATGCCACGGACACGAGCGCCCAGTTTTCGATCAGGAAGTTCATCGTTTTGGCTTGAGGTTTGGCCGCTTGGGCAACCCGGGATTCTAGAATGAGCGGTTGGCCTGGATGAATCCGGCCCACTGAACAGCCCTTTTCTTTTCCCTGATCCACGGACAGCCGCACATGTACAAGCTCGTGATGATCCGCCATGGCGAATCGACCTGGAACCTCGACAACCGCTTCACCGGCTGGACCGATGTCGACCTGACCCCCACCGGCATCGAGCAGGCAAAAACTGCCGGCCGACTCCTGCGCAGCGAGGGCTACGACTTCGACCTGTGCCTGACCAGCGTGCTCAAGCGCGCCACCCGCACCCTGTGGCACACCCTGGACGAGCTCGACCGCACCTGGCTGCCGGTGGTCCATTCCTGGCGCCTCAACGAGCGCCACTACGGGGCCCTGCAGGGCCTGAACAAGGCCGAAACCGCCCGCAAGTTCGGCGACGAGCAGGTGCTGGTCTGGCGCCGCAGCTACGACATCCCGCCGCCGGCGCTGGAGCCGTCTGACCCCCGCTACGAAGGCGGGGACCGCCGCTACCAGGGCACCGAAGTGCCGCTGACCGAGTGCCTCAAGGACACGGTCGCCCGCGTCCTGCCGTTCTGGAACGACACCATGGCACCGGCCATCCGCTCGGGCCAGCGGCTGCTGGTGGCGGCCCACGGCAACTCGATGCGGGCGCTGGTCAAGTACCTCGACGGCATCTCCGACGCCGACATCGTCGGCCTGAACATCCCCAACGGCATCCCGCTGGTCTACGAGCTGGATGCCGAGCTCAAGCCCATCCGCAGCTACTACCTGGGCGACGCCGAAGCCGCCGCCAAGGCAGCCGCCGCGGTGGCCAACCAGGGCCGCGGCTGAGCCCGGCCGCCCGTCGGCGCCCGCCGACGCCCGGGCGGTCTTTTTTCCGACAGACCCCACACTGGGTGGAACCACTCGGCCGCCCACGGCTCTGAGCCCTATCTCGGGTGTATATTGACTCTCTGCCCCGTTGCGACCGCCCTTTTGCGCGCACCGACGGGACAACGACAGGACGACGGGCATTTCCATGAGCCACAAACTGAAGATAGCCGGCTGGATTTCGGTGGGCGCGCTGGCCGGGGCGCTGACCACGGTATCGCTGCAGACCATGGCGCGGGGTTCGCTCGCGCCGCTGCCGCTCGAAGAGCTGCAGCAGCTGGCGGCGGTGTTCGGCATGGTCAAGAGCGACTATGTCGAGCCGGTCGACGAGCGCAAGCTCATCAGCGACGCGATCGCCGGCATGGTGGCCAGCCTCGATCCGCACTCGCAGTATTTCGACAAGAAGTCATTCAAGGAATTCCGCGAAGGCACCTCCGGGCGCTTCGTCGGCGTGGGCATCGAGATCGCCCAGGAAGACGGCCTGGTGAAGGTGGTCTCGCCCATCGAGGGCTCGCCCGCCTTCCGCGCCGGATTGCAGCCCGGCGACCTGATCACCAAGATCGACGAGACCGCCGTCAAGGGCCTGACCCTGTCCGAGGCCGTCAAGCGCATGCGCGGCGAGCCCAACACCAAGGTGATGCTCACCATCTACCGCAAGGACGAGCAGCGCACCTTCCCGGTCACCATCACCCGCGAAGAGATCAAGACCGTGTCGGTCAAGGGTCGAGTGGTCGAGCCCGGCTTCGCCTGGATCCGCCTGTCGCAGTTCCAGGAGCGCACCGTCGAGGACTTCGTGCGCAAGGTCGAAGAGGTCTACAAGGCCGACCCCAACCTCAAGGGGCTGGTGCTCGACCTGCGCAACGACCCGGGCGGGCTGCTCGATGCCGCCGTGGCGGTGTCGGCGGCTTTCCTGCCGGAAGGGGTCAACGTGGTGTCGACCAACGGGCAGCTGCCGGAGAGCAAGTTCACTTACAAGGCGGCCCCCGAGTTCTACCAGCGCCGCGCCGGGCCGGACCCCCTGCGCCGGCTGCCCGCGGCCATCAAGAATGTCCCGCTGGTGGTCCTGGTCAACGAAGGCTCGGCCTCGGCCAGCGAAATCGTCGCCGGGGCCCTGCAGGACCACAAGCGCGCCATCGTCATGGGCAGCCAGACCTTCGGCAAGGGCTCGGTGCAGACGGTCCGCCCCCTGGGCCCCGACACCGGCCTGAAGCTGACCACCGCCCGCTACTACACGCCCAATGGACGCTCCATCCAGGCGCGCGGCATCGTTCCGGACGTGCTGGTCGACGAGTCCGAAGAAGGCAACATCTTCGCGATGCTGCGCACCCGCGAGGCCGACCTGAACAAGCACCTGGGCACGGGGCAGGCGGCCGAGGCTGTCGACCCGGTCCGCCAGCGCGCCCGCGAGGAAGCCATCCGCCGTGCCGAGGAAGAGTCCCGCAAGCCCCTGGCCGAGCAGCGCAGCCGCATTCCCGAATTCGGCAACCTGCAGAAGGACTTCCAGCTCAACCAGGCGCTCAACCACCTGCGGGGCCGGCCTGTCCTGATCAGCAAGACCCAGGTCATCGAGAACAAGGAAGAAAAGAAGGAAAACTGATCGCGCCGGGCGCGTTCCTTCCCTCCTCCGAAAGCCGGCTCACGCCGGCTTTTCACTGACTGCCACGAACCGAATGACCGACGACGAACTCCTGCGCTACTCCCGCCACCTGCTGCTCGAGGAAATCGGCATCGAGGGGCAGGAGCGCATCGGCGCGGCCCACGCGCTGGTCATCGGCGCCGGGGGACTGGGCTCGCCCGTCGCGCTGTACCTGGGCGGCGCGGGCCTGGGCCGCATCACCCTGGTCGACGACGACACCGTCGACCTGACCAACCTCCAGCGGCAGATCGCCCATGCCATGGACCGCCTGGGCCAGCCCAAGGTCGATTCCGCCCGCAGCGCCATGCAGGCGCTCAATCCGGGGGTCCAGGTGCACACCGTCGGCCAGCGTGCGGATGCCGGGTTGCTCGACCGGCTCGTGGCCGATGCGGACGTGGTGCTGGACTGCTGCGACAACTTCGCCACCCGGCAGGCCGTGAACGCCGCCTGCGTGCGCCACCGGGTGCCACTGGTCTCGGGGTCGGCGATCCGCTTCGACGGCCAGGTGACGGTCTTCGACCCTCGGGATCCTGCCTCCCCCTGCTACGC
>DAIMZU010000089.1:0-8357 GCA_036733845.1 Ramlibacter sp. | reverse complement strand
CCCCGCGTTGCGGCCCAGGCTCGCGGGGGTCGTCGCGGCTTGCGCCTGTCCGGCCAGCCAGAAGACGCGGGTCTCGACCCGATAGAACTCGGCCCCCCCGGCCGCCGGCCGCCATGAGACGGAAGCCTGGCGGGCGAGGTCATCCAGCAGGCTCCAGAGCGGGACTTCCTCGGCGCGCAGCACCACGCGCACGGGAGGCTGGACCGGTGCGGCCGTGGCACTGGCGACGCGGGCCGCGAATGCGGAGACAGGGAGCAGCGCGTCGGCGGTTGCGGAGAACAGCAGGCCGGTGGCTTCGGAGAGTTGCCGGAGAGCGGTTTCGAGGTCGACGGGACCGCGCTGGTACAGAGCCGTGACAGGAAGCGACTGCCTCAGCGCCGAAGGCATGGCGACCTCGCGGGCCAGTGGGCGGCTGTTCCCGGCGATGTACGGCCGCGGGACCTCCTGGGCAAGCAGCCGCCGGCGTTCGGCGTCTTCGAGGCTGCGGCGGAAGTCCTCGTGCTCACGGTCGATCCGCACGCCCGCGGTCCGCGCCTGTTCAGGCAGGGCCGCGGGGTTCTGGCAGCCCGCGACGGCGAACGCCACGAGGGCCATGAAGGGCAGGCGCGCCGCGGCGAGCGACCGCCGAAGTTGCGGGCGGACACGCAAGGGGTGCATGGGGTGTCGACTGGCGGAGTTCATCCGGCGTCTCCGCCTCGGGCGCAGGCGTCACCGCGCGCAATGACCCGCAGGACCCGGTTGCTGTAGAAGCAGGGCTGGACGGGGCGGTCGGTGAGTTCGCTCGTGGCGAGCAGGCGGCGCACGGCCTCCCGAAAGTCGGCGCCGAAGATCTCGGGACCCGCGGCGGCCACCACCGGCAGGTCCCGATCGATGGCCCAATGATCAGGGCCGTGCGTCCAGCCCGCGGCCTGGGCCCAGCGAACGAGCACCTGCCGCAGATGAGGGTCGGTGATCTTCACCTGGAAGTCGTCCGGGGGCGGAGCCGCGGACACGGTTGGTGCGCCAGCGGCCGGAGCGGGTGCGGCGCGCGCCGGGCTCCCGGCCGTGGCGATCGGCGCAGCCACCCGCATCGAGGCAGGCTCCGCTGACGAAACTGAGACGCCGGCAGCGCCTCGCGCTGCGACCGCGGGCGCCGCCCCAGCGGAGAGGGATCGCGCGGGGGCAAGGGCGGATCCGGTCCAGGCCGCACGATCCCCCCGCAGGGGTTGGGCATAGCTGTTGCGCTCCAGTGCGTCGTCGGGTTCGCTGGCTTTGGACACGGGCGCGACCAGCCGAGCGACGCCATGCCCCGACCCGTCGGCGAGTCGGTGGCCGCTGGCGCTTTCGGCGATCCAGGCGGGCGCGCCGGCGCGTTCGGAGCCAAGGTGGACCACCGTGGCCCCGGCACGGCCCGACTGCAGCACGAGCCGCCCGTGCCGTTCGGGCACCCGCCAGAAAGGACCATGGGGCTGAGGCAGCAGCAGACGCAGCGTTGCGCCATCGTCCGCAAAAATGGCGGGCAATGCCTCGCCTTGGCGGACCTGGACGTAGGTGTGGAGTCCGTCGTCGAACACCTGCACGGGCAGGACACGTGCGTCGCCGGTCGCGGCGTACCCGAAGTCGAAGGTGCCCACGCGGTGGTCCTGGGAAAGGACGCAGCCGGCCGCCAGCGCGAAGCCGGCGGCTGCCAGGGTACGCCGTAGCCTGTGCGCGGGGGCCGTGCAGGCGCGGAGAGAGGAAAGCAGGTTCATGGAAGGCGTGAGGGTCCCGACGGCAGCGGAAAGACCATGTCCGAGGTGACCTCGACCCGGATGCGCGTGCCCGCCGGGATGGTGAGGGTGGGTCTGATCCCGCGGTTCTGTTCGAGGATGCCGCGGCTGACGTCGACCAGCACCTGGCCGGCCGCTGTGGGCAAGCCGGTGGCGCCGATCTGCGTCACCTGGGCAGGAGGCCGGACGCGATCGGCCAGGACAGCGATGAACAGCGCGCTGGAGAACTTGCGGAAGAAATGATGGTTCACGGTGCCGGTGGCGCCAGCGGCGCCCGCGGTGTCTGCGCCCGGCGCCGCGGGCAGGTCGAAGCTTCTGCCGTCGGGCAGGATGAGACGCTCGAAGGCCATCATCAGCCGGGACTGGCCTTCGGCGATTCCGCTGTCGTAGCTGCCGACCAGCAGCGAGCCCATGGGCACCAGCAGCTCACCCTGGCCGAGGGAGTCGTACACCGGGGCGCTGACCTGGGCGGTGAGCCGGCCCGGCAGGTCCGACACGAGATCGCGGGTGATGACGGCGGGTATCACCTTTCCCTGGAAGAGCACCAGCGGGTGGATGTTGTCTCGCGGCCGGAGCACCGCGTGCCGCTGCGCGGCGGAGGCCTCGGCGTAGTCGCGGCGCCACGCAGCGGGTCCTCGCGCATCGGCCGATGGGGGCGCCGAAGCCTGGGCTTCGGCCGGGCGCCGCAAGGCATCGAGCTGCGGCTGCGCCAGCTCGCTCGCCGCCAGGGGCCCGCCGTGCGTGTCCGCAGCGGCTGCCAGGAGGGAGATGGCGGAACGTGCCGACCCGCGAGCGGGCGCAGCCGCGGCGGCCGGTTCGGACAGCAGTGCGCCCGCCGGAATGACGCCGGCGCTGCCGTGCCATGCCGCCTGCGGGCCCCGCTGGGGCGGTCCGGCCGGATCGCTGAAGTCGTGGGCAATGGCCTTGGCCATTCGCACGCGCGCTTCGTGCTCGAGCCGAAGCGCTCCCTCGGCCGCGGGATCGGCCTCACCGGCGCCAGGAACCCGCCCTGGAGGCATGACGGCACCCGGCGGCCGATCGAAGAAGGCCGGCGCGCCGGCATGGGCCGGATGGGGAAGGAATGCGGCGCCGGAGGCGGCTTGCGCCGCTGCCGGCAAGGGCGCGTGCGGAGGGGGCGCCTGCGCGATGGCAGCATCCGTCACCAGAGGCCGATCCGCACCCTGGGCGAGTTCGTCATCGATGGCCTGCTGCCGTCCGAACTGCACCGGCGGCGAGCCTGCTTCGCCGGGGCCGGCGCCCCCCGCCGCAGGTCGGGCGCCGGGCATCAACAGCGACAACACCAGCCCCGTGAGCATCACCAGCAGCACCATGACGACGAAGGTGGATCGTCGCAGGGGCACGCCCGGGCTCGGCGGCTCGGGGGCCAGGATGGGTTTGTCGCTGATGGGCATCAGTCGGCTCCAGCAGCGGATGCCGTCGGCATGCCGCGCCGGCTCGTTTCGACACTGCGCTGCAGTCGCACCTCGCGGCGGCCCAGGCGCAGCACCGCGCGATTGAAAAGCTGCTGCACCACGAGGTAGGGCCCCCGCAACTCGTAGTTGGCCAGCGCATAGCCTTCGTCCGCCTCGACCAGGAGCGCCGGCAGTTCCTGGAGTCCAGGAGGCAACTGCACGTAGGTGAACCGGCCGTCGTCGAAGGCCCGCTCGGGCCGGAACGGTGCATCGCCTTCCACGGCATACCCGAAACGCAACTGGTCCGGCCGCACGGGCGGAAGGCCCGCCGCGGCATCGGGGCGATCCGTGTGGGCGGAGGCCCGGGCCAGGGCCGGCGGTTTCAGCGGTGGGGCGTCATCGGCAGTCGCGAGATCGACGACGAGTCGCGCAGGGTAGACCCAGGTCACCCGCTGGTACCACTTGCGGCCTTCGCCGGTCGAGCGCAGGACGAACTGGTAGCTGCGCTGGTCGGTCAGCACCGTGAGCGAGGTTTCGATGTCGTCGTGGACAGGCTTGACGAAGAGGTGGCGCCGGTCGCGCGTGGGCTCGAGGCTCCACTGCTGGGCGTCACCGGACGCGATGGAGCGAATGGCTTCATCGGGGGCGAACTGGATGTGCGTCACCGCGCGGGGACGCGCCAGCACGAGGAAGGTGTTGTCGGGGTCGTACTGGAACTGCACCAGGCGCGTGTCGCCGCGAAGGGGCGTGGGCGCCAGTTCGGCGCGCGCTGGCGGATGCCCCGGCGCCGCGATGAGCGCGGCCACCGCCCACGCCCAGGACGGCGCGTTCCGGGACATCCACCCTGCGACAGCGCGGTTGCTCACGGCGCACGCTCCTCGGCATCGGAGAAGTGCGTGATGAACAGGCCCAGCGGATTCGCGAGCAGGTCGGCCTCCTGGGTGGCGACCTGCAGCCGGTAGTTGACACTGACGCGAAAGCGCCGGACGCGTTCGGTGCTCGACGTGGCGGAGCCGGAAGTGTCGGTGGTGGTGAGGAAGATGAACGCGGTGCCCTTCTGGGAGGTGTCGACCGCGGTCACCTTGGCCTGGCGCACCAGGTGCTTTTCAGAGCTGAGGCGCTCGACCACGCGCTCGCGCACACGAAACGCCGCGAACTGCCCCACCGCCTTGTCGGCCGTGCGCGTGTTGGCCCACCGCAGCAACTCACGCGAGCGGAGTGGGTCGAGCGTGTAGACGGCTTCAGCCCACCGGGCGAGCTCGGCCTTGACGACAGCAGTGTTGGGCTCGACGCGCAGCACTTCGACGGGGCGGTTGACCACGCCGGTAGCAGGCTCGATCTCGACGACCCAGGGCCGCACTTCCTTGAGCGGCAGCAGGGACACGATGCCGATCAAGGAGACCAGGGCGAACCCCAGGGCCGCCACAGCGACAAGGAACCAGCGTTGCGCCTGGACCTTGGACGACCCATAGATTTCGGCAAAGCGCTCGGCCGGGCCCGACAGCACCGCCGCCGGCGCCTGCGCCTGGAGCCGTGCCGCGGCTTCTGCCGATGACATCCCCTTCGCATCCCGACTGTGTAGTGCGCTGCTGCGCGTGAACCATCCCATGGAGCGGATGCTCGCAGCCATGATGGCCGGTGGATCATCCGCAACGTGCCGTCAACGGCACGTTGGGAGTAATAATTCAGGCGCCCCTCACATCAACGGCGGTTCTCCAAAGCAGGCGCGGTGGCGCAGCTTTGCTGCGAGGCGACGGCCAGGGTGGCGCCGCGCACGAGGCCCCATCCGGCCAGGGTGTTCCAGACTTGCGCGGCATAGCGCTGGTTGTGGCACGGCGTGGTGCTGTGATAGCTGGCCAGCCCCCGCCAGGTGGTTCCGTGCGTGCGCAGCTGGCGAGCCAGCAGCCAGGCCGCGACATGGCTGGCGACGCAGGGCTCGAACAGGTCCGCCGGGGTGATGCCGTGCCGCGCCAGTTCAGGGAAGTGGATGCTGTTGATCTGTGCCAACCCGACATCGAGGGTGCCGTTCGCATTGCGACTGACCGCATGGGGGCGCCAGCCGCTCTCGACCTGCAGGATGGCGGCAAGGAGCCAGGGATCGACGCCGTGGTGGCGTGCGGCCTCGGGCACGCAGGCCGCGCTGGCCGCAGGCGGCCAGCGCGGGCCGGCCTGCGCGCCGCCGCCCAGGGGCCATGCAAGGGCCAGCGCGAACAGGCCCGGCGCGATGGCGCGAAGGCCGTGCAACGGGCGGGGTGCGGCATGGGGACCCACGCGCACCGGCAGGGTGGACGGACCAGAGGGCATGCCAGGAGTTTCCTCGTCGGAATCCTAGGCCCGATCTCCGCAGGGCGTCCCCCCGCAACGTTCGAATCAGCAGGTGCTGGAGGAGCGCGCCAGCCAGCACTCCAAGGCCAAGAATGAGCCGGCGCCAACGCGCTCTCCGTGAATCCAATCCACCCTGGCCTCGGTGGGCAACCGCGAATGCCCTCCTCGCCTATTTCTTCTCCGCAGTCGCCCCACCCATCAACGCCTGCTGCCGCGCGCGCATCTGATCCCCCAAGGCACCCAGGTCCAGCGCCGCAGCGGCACGCGCCTTCGGAAAGAGTTCGTCCCGCTCCTCCTTGACGTGATGCTCCACGAGCCGGGCCAGTTCGGCCACGGTCTCGTCCAGTTCCTCGTCCACAGCCTGCATGCCTTCGATCCGGGCGATCAGTTCCTTGGCTTCCTGGTGCTCCGCCCTGCCCTCGCCGACCACGTCGGCTGCGTCGGGCAAGGCCTTTTCCAGGGCCGGATAGAAGATCTCTTCCTCGATGGTCGCATGAACCGTGAGTTCGTCGCAGATCTTCCGGGCGATGGCGAGGCGGTCCTCGCCGGACGCGGACAGAGAGTACGCCTGGCGCGCGTACTCGACGAACAGGTGCTTGACGGCCAGGTGATCGGCATCGAGCAGATCGCAGGCGTTCTTGGCAGCAGAGGCTGGCATGGTGAGTGATTCCGTTTTCATGAGGGTTCCGGCGGCGTTCACAGCAGCGGCGGGTCCATTTCGCGGCCGAAGTGGCGGTGGCGGGCCAAGGCTTCCATGAACGCCGTGGCCGCCTGGGCCGCGTCCTTCGCCTCCGCGAACAGCAGGCCCGTTCCCCCTTGCAGATAGCTCTTGTCCATCGCCAGCGGAAGCCCGGCGCCGGCCATCAGGTCGCGTCCGGCGCCAAGGGCCAGGATGGTCTTGCCGTGACGGAACTGGTCCTTGATGAACTCGTTCGTGTGGCCGTCCTGCGCGAGTGCGGCAACCCCGTCGGCGCCGTCCGGCAGGACCAGGGCGTCGAACAGGAAACCTGGCTCGTTCTCGAGCGAGGCATCGGCATCCAGGCTGTCGCCGTCCGCCGTCGGCATGCGGCCGATGCGTGGCCCCACCAGGCGGGCCACCACGCCTTCGGCGACCAGGGCCGCCTGGATCTTCTGGAGCGAGCTGCCCTCCACGCCGGGGGCCACCAGCAGCGCTACCTTCCGGCCCTTGAGCTGGCCGTCTCCGGGCCGCGCGAGCAGCGACAGGGCCGGCGAACGCATCACCTCGGGTTCAGCGGGCTGGGCCAGCGCCAGGGGCATCGGGTCCGGGAGCGGGTCGATGCCCAGCCCCATAGCGACCCGCTTGGCGAGTTCCTCCGAAGCATTGCGCAGCATGGCGACGGTGCGCTCGCGGATAGCGGGGACGGTCACCTTCGACAGCTCGAAGCGGAAGGCCTGGGCGATGTGGTCCTGCTCCACCGGCGACTGGCTCTCGAAGAACAGCCGCGCCTGCGTGTAGTGGTCGGCGAACTTCTCGGGCTTGGCGCGCACCTTGCCCTGCTCGTCCTGCGCCTGGATGCGTGCCGGCACCGACACGAAGCCCTGCGCCGCACCGGCCTGGAACGGGCAGCCGCCAGCCAGCGAGTTGGGCTCGTAGTTCACCCGCCCACGGTGGATCGCCTGGCGGTGCATGCCGTCGCGCTGGTTGTTGTGCACCTGGGCGATCGGCGAGTTGATCGGAATCTCATGGAAGTTCGGCCCGCCCAGGCGGGAGATCTGCGTGTCCACGTAGGAGTGGATGCGGCCTGCGAGAAGGGGGTCGTTCGAGAAGTCGATGCCCGGCACCACATGCGCGGTGCAGAAGGCCACCTGCTCGGTTTCGGCGAAGAAGTTGTCCGGGTTGCGGTTCAACACCATCCGGCCGACAGTCCGCAGGGGCACCAGTTCCTCGGGGATGATCTTGGTCGCGTCGAGGATGTCGAAGCTGAATTGCTCGGCCTGCTCCTCGGTGAACACCTGCAGGGCCAGTTCGTACTCGGGATAGGCGCCCGCCTCGATGCGCTCCCACAGGTCGCGACGATGGTAGTCCGGATCTGCTCCCGAGATCTTCACCGCCTCGTCCCACACCAGCGAATGCGTGCCCGCCCGCGGGATCCAGTGGAACTTCACGAATACGGACTCGCCCGCGGCGTTGACCATGCGGAAGGTGTGCACGCCGAATCCCTGCATGGTGGCATAGCTGCGCGGGATGGCACGGTCGCTCATCACCCACATCAACATGTGGGTGGACTCGGGCATCAGCGACACGAAATCCCAGAAGGTGTCGTGCGCGCTGGCGGCCTGCGGCATCTGGTGGTGCGGCTCGGGCTTGACGGCATGCACCAGGTCCGGGAACTTCATCGCGTCCTGGATGAAGAACACCGGAATGTTGTTGCCCACCAGGTCCCAATTGCCCTCGTCGGTATAGAACTTCACCGCGAAGCCACGCACATCGCGCGCCGTGTCCTTGGAGCCACGCTCGCCCTGCACGGTGGAGAAGCGCACGAACACCGGCGTGATCTTGCCCTCGGCCTGGAAGGGCGCGGCACGGGTGATGTCCGCAAGGGATTCGTAGCACTCGAAGAATCCGTGCGCGCCCGAGCCGCGGGCATGCACGATGCGCTCGGGGATGCGCTCATGGTCGAAGTGCGTGAGCTTCTCGCGCAGGATGAAGTCTTCCAGCAAGGCCGGTCCGCGCACGCCGTACTTGAGGGAATTCTGGTTGTCGGCGATCGCCACGCCCTGGTTGGTGGTGAGCACCCGCCCGCTCGAATCGACGCGCACCCGATCCAGCGGCTCGATGGTGGCGTTCACGCCCTCCCCGGCCACGGTGCCGGTCTTGTCCGATCGGTTCTCCTCTGACAGGGTGCTGCCG
>DAIMZU010000088.1:0-8391 GCA_036733845.1 Ramlibacter sp. | reverse complement strand
GCCTTCCAGGTCCTGCGCCACCAGGTCCTTCGCGTCGCGCCCACCCAGGCCACGGTCCTCCTGCTGGGTGAAAGCGGGGTCGGCAAGAGCGTGGTGGCCCGCGGCATCCACCGCGAGAGCCGACGGGCGGACCGGCCCTTCGTGGAGGTGAATTGCGCCGCCATTCCCGAGACGCTGGTCGAGTCCGAACTGTTCGGTGTCGAGCGCGGCGCGTATTCCGGCGCGACCAGTGCGCGCCCTGGCCGCTTCGAGGCTGCGGACGGCGGAACCCTGTTCCTCGACGAGATCGGGACACTCAGCCTCACCGCCCAGGGCAAGCTGCTGCGGGTACTGCAGAACGGGGAACTCGAGCGGCTGGGGTCCAACCGCACCATCCGCACCGACGTGCGCGTCCTCGCCGCGACCAATGAAGACCTCAGGACGGCGGTCCGCGAGGGCCGCTTCCGCGAAGACCTGTTCTACCGGCTGAACGTGTTCCCGCTCGTGATCCAGCCGCTGCGCGACCGCCGGGAGGACATTCCCCTGCTCACCGAAGTCCTGCTCGAGCGGTTTTCGCGTCGTCACGAGCGGCCCATCGCGGGCATCACCCACCAGGCGATGCGTGCGATGCTGCACCACGACTGGCCCGGCAATATCCGCGAACTCGAGAACGTGCTGGAGCGCGCGGTCATCCTCGCGCAGGATGGCGAACTGCTGGACACCCATCACCTGCGCAGCGCCGACGGAGGGGTCAACCCCGCGCCCTGGCTGAGCGTCGGCCTGGGCGGCGACCTCGAGCCCCAGGGCGTGGAACCGGCACCACCTGCAACGACTTCCGCGCGCGGCGTCTCCGCGGTCGCGCAGTCACTGCTGGCCGACGGACCGGCGTCGTTGTCCGATCTCGAGGACGCGCTCGTTCGCACCGCGCTGGACAAGGCCGGGGGCAACGTTTCGCGGGCTGCCACGCTGCTGGACCTCACCCGCGCACAGATGGACTATCGCGTCAAGCGGCTCCAGCAGCCCTGAACGGCCACGCCGGATGGGTTCACGCCGCCTCAGGCCGTGGGCCGTGGCAATTCCTTCTCGGACAAGCCGAGGATCACGCCGGCGTCGTCGGGGATCGGCGGCAGTGACTGATCCCAGTCGCACCAGGCCTGGCGAAGCTCGTCCAGGATGCCGGGTTGGCGTTGCGCCAGATTGGCCCGCTCACGCGGGTCAGCCATGACATCGAAGAGGTACTCGTTTCCATCGACACGGAGATACTTCATCGGGCCGCGCAGCAAGGCCGCCTGCGCCCGGTGCTTCATGCGCCAGCCGAGGTCACGCCGCGGCTGCCATGCCGGATCCGCGAAGAGTGGCAGCAGGTCCAGGCCATCAAGGGGATACCGGGGATCCGCCGGCACGCCTGCGGCGGACAGCATGGTGGCGGCCCAGTCCATGGTGATGGCAGGCGTGTCGGTCACGCTGGCGGCCTGGATGCGCGCGGGCCAGCGCGCGATCAAAGGCACGCGGATGCCGCCTTCCATGAGGTCCATCTTGCCGCCCGTGAAAGGCCAGTTGTCCGAAAAGCGCTCGCCGCCGTTGTCGCTGGTGAAGACGACCATCGTGTTCTCCTCGAGCCCCTTCGCTCGCAAGGCCTGCAGGATCCAGCCGATGCCCTCGTCCATGTGATGGATCATGCGACGGTAAGTCTCGAGCGAGCCGCCGTCCACGTGCCGGAGGTTGCCCATGATTCGCCGGGACTCGCCTCGGTCGTCGCGCGTCTCCCAGGGCCAGTGCGGCGCCGTGTAGTGCACGCTCATCATGAACGGCTGTTCGTTGCGCGCATTGCGGATGAACTCGACCGACCGCTGTGAGATGAGGTCGGTCAGGTAGCCGTCCTCGAACACCTCGGTCTCGTTCTCCCAGAGGTCGTGCTTGCCACCCACGTTGTGCGAGAAGTAGTCCGAAGCGCCTGCGTGAACGCCAAAGAAGTGGCGGTACCCGCTCCTGCGGGGACCGAAGGCAGGCGGATAGCCCAGGTGCCATTTGCCGAACAATGCCGTGTCATACCCCGCGGCCGCCAGCAGGGACGGCACCGTCGGGTGCTCGGGCGGCAGCCCGATCAGTTTGTCACCGGCGAGCCGCCCGAGCGGCTCTTCCGCACCGCCGCGCAGCCGGTACTGCCAGCGCCCGGTGATCGCGGCAAAACGGGTCGGAGAGCAGACCGCGGAATTCGCGTAGCCGCGCGTGAACCGCAGTCCCTCGCCGGCGATGCCGTCCAGGACAGGGGACACCGGCGACGGGCCGCGGGCGCCATAGCAGCCCAGGTCGGCCGCACCGAGATCGTCCGCGAGGATGAAGATGAAGTTCGGGCGTCCAGCCATGCCTCGGTCCCGGCTCACGCCAGCGCCCGGACCGGCTCGAGGTCCAGGCGCACGGCAATGCCCTCCAGCCCCTGGGCGGGAGGATACAGCGACATCACCAACGGATCGTGGCCGGGGATGATGCGGTCAAGCGATCCGTCGGCCAGTTCGCGCAGACGGCGATAACCCTGGATGGTCTCCCCGGCGTTGAACGTGCCGATGAAGAGTCGGCGGTCACGAAAATGCTCGTAGTAGTGCGCGGCGTCGGAAGCGAGCACCACAGGGCCGCGCTGGGTCTGCACCCGCACGCACTGCATGCCGTGGGTGTGACCGCCGATGCGATGGACGCTCAGGCCAGGGGCGAGTTCGGCATCCCCATCATGGAACTGCACGCGGTTCTGGTACACCAGCCGAACCATCCCGGTGACGTCCTCCACCTCGTAGCCGAGGTTGAAATACCAGTGCTGCATGTGGCGACCGGTGGCATAAGCCATCTCGTCGTCCTGCAGGTGAAAGCGCGCTTTCGGGAAGTCGCCGTAAGTGCCGACATGGTCGTAATGCATGTGCGTGACGATCACATCGCTCACCTCGGACGCCTGCACATCCAGCAGCGCCAGCCCCTCGGCCGGAGTGCGGTCGAGCTTGCGTCCCCGTTGTGCCGCGGTGTCGTGGCAAAACCCCATGTCGATCACGAACGTGTGCGCATCGTTGCGCGCCAGCCAGATGTAGTAGTTCATCGGCAGCGGCGTGTCGTGCGGGTCGGCGGGCACGCGCGGGTCGACATCGGTGAAAGCCATCGCCCGGTGACCCGGACGGGCGGCGTACCGGATGGCAAAGACTTCGTAAGGCTGGGAAGCGGAAGAGGTCATGCTGTCGAGCTTGATCATTCGGGTTGGGCCTGGGCTGTGGCAGGCAAACCCGCCGCGACGGCGGCCAGTGCCGAGAATCCGCCGAGGCATGTGCGTCGTCTGATCATGGGAATCTCACTATTCGGTTGGCTGGAAATTCGTCGCTGTGACGAGGTCGCGCCAGAGCGCGGTTTCGGCCTGCTGGATATGGGCCATGTCCTGCGGTCCGGCCCATGCGACCGTGCCGGCTTCGGACAGCCTTGCGGCAAGCTCCGGCTGCGCCATCACGGCCTGTACCGCCGCGGCGAGTTCCTGTGCCTGCTCCCTGGGCAAGCCTGGCCGTCCATAGAGCGCATACCAGGTGGTGACCCCCGCGTCGATCCCCGACTCACGGAAAGTCGGGACATCCGGCATCGAGGGCATGCGGGCAGGACTCGCGACCGCCAGCATCCGCAACCGCCCCTCGCCGATGAACTTGCGCCAGCCCACCACGGTCCCGAAGGCCATGGGCAAGGTGCCGGTGGAGATGTCGGCCAGCATCTGGATCGAACCCGAATACGGCACGTGGTTGAGGTTGGCCCCGTAGGCGCGCGAGACCGCCATGCCCAGGAAGTGAAGGATGCTTCCAACGCCACTCGAGCCATAGCTGGCGCGGCTGCCTTCCGGCGTTCGCAGCCAGTCCCGGAACTGGGCAATGTTGCGCACCGGCAGCGTCGGCGAGACGCACAGGCCCATCTCGACGTCCATCAGCTTGCACACGGGCGTGAGCGTCGGTTCATAGCCGTTGTTGCGGTAGACGAAGGGGAACAGCGTCAGCACCCCGCCTGGAATGATGGTGAGGACCGCATCGTCCGGCTTGGCCGCGTAGACGGTGCGCGGGGCGAAACGTCCCCCGGCGCCGGGCTTGTTCTCCACGATCACCGTCCGGCCCATCGCCTTTTCCACGGACGGGGCGATGATGCGGGCAAGCAGGTCGACGGCCGTGCCGGCCGGAAATCCCACGACGATGCGCGCGGGTGCCGCTGCACGGGCATGCACCCAGGGTCCGGCCGCGGCAATTCCGGCTGCGGCGATCCACCGGCGGCGGTTCAAAGTAGCGAACATGCGTGTGTCTCCTCTTGTTCGTTCCGGAAATCGACTTCAAGCACCCGGACTGCGCGGTCGGCAGGTCGCCTGCGCATACTGCCCGGACAGGAACACGAGCGGCGGCCGCTCCGAGCGCTCGAAGGCCTCGACTTCGCCGACGAAGATCACATGGTCGCCGCCTTCGCGGTGGAACGCGGTGCGGCACTCGAAGCGGGCGGTGCAATCCGGCAGCAGGGGCAGACCCCGCGGGGAGGTCTCGAGGGCGAGGCCGGCGAACTTGTCCTCGCCGGCCCGCGCAAATCGGTTGGAGAGCGCCTCCTGGTCCGACGCGAGCACATGCACGGCCCAGTAGTGCGCCTCCAGGAACACCGGAAGGCTCCAGGCCTTGCGCGCAAGGCTCCACAGCACCATCGGTGGGTCGAGCGAGACCGAGTTGAAACTGTTGGCCGTGAGTCCCACGAGGGTTCCATCCGGCGCACAGGTCGTGATCACCGTCACGCCGGTGGCAAAGCAACCCAGCGCAGCGCGGAACTCCCGCGTGTCGAAGCACGGTACGTGGATCCCTTGCGGGCTTCGCGCCAGGATGGCTGGCATGGCCTGGGTCATGGTGGCTTGTGTCATGTCTTGTCTCCGTGTGCGGCCGGCGCATGCCGCCCGCCTGGACAAGTCATAGCGAAACCCGTGCCACCCGCAAACGGTCCCCCGGCGCTGGACTTGGCACCTTGAATTCACGATTTCATGAATTCGTCGGCCTGCAGGGCGGCATTCACTGCGGGAAATTCGCATGCGCGGTCCGGTTACCCGGCGAGCGCGACACGAGCGGCCTCCCGGCCTGCGATCCGCCCGAACACCGAGCCGGAGGTCAGGCCCGCGCCACCCGGGTACTTGCCGTAGTACAACCCGCCGACCATCTCGCCGGCCGCATAGAGCCCCGGCATGGGAGAGCCCTCCTCGGATACGACCTCCGAGCGCGGCGTGATGGCCACACCGCCATAGGTGCAGGTGACGCCGCAGCCCACCTCGTAGGCGACGAAAGGGCCCTGCTCGAGCGGCATGGCCCAGTTGGTCTTGTCCACGGCGAGGCCGCGGGTGCGGCGGCCATCGAGCACGGCTGGATTGAAGGGCACGCCGCGATCGACCGCCGCATTGAAGGCCCTCACCGTGGCCACCAGCGCCGGCTTGTCGACGCCGTCCAGCCTGGCGACCAGGTCCTCCAGTGTCGCAGCCTCGATGCGGGTGGCGTGACGCACACGGTATTCGTCGGGCAGCAGCGCCGCGGTGGTCGCGTCGAACAGCTGCCAGCCCCGGGCGCCCGGCTGACGCAGGATCTCCGCGCCCATGCGCGAGTAGGTGTAGTTACGGAAATTCGACCCTTCGTCGACGAAGCGCTCGCCAAGCGTGTTGACGACGATGCCAAGAGAGAAATAGTTCTTCTGCTGGTTCAGCAGTGCAGGGTCGCCGAACTCGGGCGCGTTCGCGTCATAGAACACGCTATGGCAGCCCGACCAGTGGCCCGCCGCACGCGCACCCTGGGCGAGGGCCGCCGTGATCACCAGGCCGGTGTTGTAGCGCGAACCGCGCGGCTTGGCGAGGTCCCAGTTCTGCCCAAGGTAGCGCGCACGCCACTCGGCATTGGCATGGAAGCCGCCCGCGGCGAGCACGACCGCACGTGCCGGCAGTTCGACCCGCTGGCCCTCGTGCGTGGCGACCACGCCAGCGGCACGGCCCCCGTGCCACAGCAACTCGGTGACCTTGTGGTCGTACAGCACCTGGATGCCCAGGCGGTCGGCACGCGCGAAAAACGTTTCCATCAGCCCCGCGCCGCCGCCGGAAACCTCGATGGTCAACCCACCCCAGAATCGGTGCTTGCCGTCGACCAGGAAGGACTGCCGTCCGTGGATCGGGATGAAGCGCACCCCGTGCGTGCGCATCCAGAGCATCGTCTCCAGGCTGCCATTGACCAGTGTCGAGACCAGGTCGCCGTCGGCACGCCAGTTGCTCATCTCGATCAGGTCGTCGAAATACCGCGACGCCGTGTAGGTGCCGAAGTCGTTACGCTCCAGGTCCTGCGGCGTAAGATCGGGCACGAGGCGCTGGATATCCTCCGCGCCGTCATAGGCCACGCGGAAGGCGGCACCCGTGAACGCGGAGTTGCCGCCCCGCGCGTGCCTCGGCGAGCGCTCGACCACCGTCACTCGTGCACCGCTCTCGGCGGCCGAGAGAGCCGCGCACAAGGCGGCATTGCCGCCGCCCACCACGATCACATCGGCATCCATCCTGTCTTACTCCGCACGCAGGCCGGCTTCGCGGGCCACCTTGCCCCAGCGGGCGTACTCGGAGGCGACGAAACGGGAGAACTCGGCCGGGCTGGGCGAGGTTACCGGCTGCAGCGCCGCATTCCTCAGCTTCTCGGCAGTCTCGGGTTCGGCGACGATCTTGAGGAGGGTCTGGTGCAGTCGCTCGACGACGGCCGGGGGCATCCGGGGTGGACCGTAGACGCCCATCCAGTTGACCGCCTCGAAGGCTCCCAGGCCGGCCTCGCGCGCACTCGGAACGTCGGGCACGAAGGGATCCCGCTGCGAAGTGGTGACGACCAGCGGACGCAGCTTGCCCGACTTGAAATGCGGCAGCAGCGCGGCCAGGTCCATCATCACGCCGTCGACGTGTCCGCCAATGGCATCGATGATGGCCGGTCCGGCGCCCTTGTAGGGCACATGGATCACGCGCCCGCCCGCGGTGGACTTGAGCATCTCGATGGCCAGGTGCGGGAGGCCGCCGGTGCCCGAAGAGGCCAGGCGGATGTCTTCACGCTTGGCCCGGTCGAGGAACTGCTGCAGGTTGGTCGCGGTGGACGAGGGATGTACGCCCAGCGCCTCGGGCGTCTGTCCGACCAGCGTGATGTGCGTGAGGTCGCGCAACGTGTCGTAGGGCGTCTTCTGGACATGGGGCACGACCACCAGTGGGCTGGACGTGATCAGCAGCAGCGTGTTGCCGTCCGGCGCGGCCTTGGCGACGGCATCGACGCCGATGGTGCCGTTCGCGCCGACCTTGCTTTCGACGATCACCGGCACGCCCAGCTCGGCCGACAAGCGGGGCTGCAGGATGCGTGCGACGACGTCCGTGGAGCCGCCGGGAGGATAGCCAAGCATGAGGCGAAGCGGTTGCTGCGCCGCGGCGCTGCCGGCAACGAGCATGAGGGCGAGCGACAGGAACAGTCGCCGCATGGGTGCAAGGATCAGGTGTGTCATGGCGGCAGTCTAGACAGCGCTCTTCATCGGCCCCAGTGGATGCGCGCGAAAGCTGCTTTCGGATCCTGCGCTGCATAGATCCGGGAAAACCCCAGGTCACCCTGGACCCAGCCCGTCCGGACAGCGACTCGCCGGTTGTGTCGCGCAGGGATGGCGACGCAAACCGTGAATGGACTTTTCGGCTATCGGTCCTTGTCCCGGGCAATGGGCGGCCTGACAGTGGGGGCATGAAAGTCCTGGTCCTGATCTCCGGCATTGCGGATCCCAAGTGGCCGCTGCCCCCTCAACCCGATGCGGCGGCCCTGGAGGCGCACGCCAGCCGACACGCGGTCCTGGGTCCCTTCGATGAAGCGGCCCTGGAGCTGGCGCTGCAGCTGCGCGATGCGGATCCTTCCACCACGATCGAGGCCGCGGTCGCCGGCCCGGAGCCGCTGGCACGCAAGGTCGCCGAATGGCGGCTCGACGGCGTGCGGCGGCTCGCCCCCCTGCCCGCCCCCTGGGATGTGCAGGCGCGCGCGCTGGCGCTCGCGCAGGCCATCGCGCCATGGGCCAGCCAGGCAGCGCGCGTGCTGATGGGCCGTGAGTTCGGCGACTGGGACGACGGCACCACCCCCGCCCTGGTCGCGCGCATGCTGGGGCTGCCCCATGTTCCGCTGTCGCTCAGCGTCGATGAACGCCAGGGCGTGACCCGCCAACGGGGCGGGTTGATCGAGCGCTTGCACATTCCGGGGCCGGTCCTGCTCTCGGTCACCAACGACGCTCGCAACCGGCTTCGGCTGCCGCTGCTCAAGAACGTGATGGCCGCGCGCAAGATGCAGTTCGAATCAGTTCACCCGAACGCTGCCGCCGCGGCCCTGCACCTTGACGGCATGCGGCCGGCGCCGG
>DAIMZU010000087.1:0-8398 GCA_036733845.1 Ramlibacter sp. | reverse complement strand
CACCCAGGGCGAACGCGAACTGGGCGTGCGGATGAAGCTCGCGCCGAACCGCGCAATGGGCCGGTAGTCGCGCAGGTTCACGCGCCAGGCCTGCGTGTCGACCAGTCCGTCCCGCGCCGCCAGCCACTTGATGCGGCCGATGAAGACGAAGCGGCTCGGCGTCTCGAGCTTCTCGTGCAGCACGCACTCGAACGCGATCGGCGCTTCCAGGATGCGCGGCGGCGCGACGCACCGCGACGGCACGGGCGTGAGCCCGACGGCCGACAGCTCGCTCACGTCCGACGGGAAGGATTCGCCGCAGGCGTGCATCTTCTGCGCCATGGGCTCGTCCGACATGTGGACGACAAACTCCCCGCTGCGCAGGATGTTGGCCGCCGTGTCCTTGAGGCGGCCGTCGTCGAGGCGGTTGATGCTGAGCATCAGGATCGGCGGGTCCTCGCCCACCATGTTGAACATCGAAAAAGGGGCCGCATTGGCGACGCCCCCCTCCCCGAGCGTGGTCACCAGGGCAATGGGGCGCGGGACGATCAGGCTGGCCATCAGCTTGTAGCGCTGGTAGCTCGTGATGTCCTCGAAATTGACTTCGGTCATGAAAGGCGTGGGTGCGGTGGCCGGGTGCCGTGGAACGGCGGAACGTCGACAAGGCGGCGGCCCAGTATAGGAGCCGCCGCCCGCACAACGGAACAGTTCGAATTCAGACGATCACTTCCACCTTGGCCCGCTTGGCGACCGCGGTCCAGGTGGTGATCTGCGAACGGATCAGGTTCACGAAATCGTCACCGACCACGGGGGTCTTGCGCGGCAGGGTCTGGACGTCCTCCAGGCGCGCCATGACGTCGGGCTTGGCCAGGATTTCCGGAATTAGCGTCTTCAGGCGCTGCGTGATCGGCGCGGGCAGGTTCCTGGGTGCGGACAGCCCCAGCCACTGTGATCCGGTCAGCGAGCCGTAGCCCAGTTCAGCGAAGGTCGGGATGTTCGGCAGGGCCGCCATGCGGGTCGGCGTGGACACGGCCAGGGCGCGCAGCGAGCCGGCCTTGAGCTGGTTCACGTTGGTGGTCACCGGGTCGAACACGCTGTCGATCTGCCCGCCGAGCAGGTCCTGCATAGCCTGGGCGCTGCCCTGGTAGGGCACATGGTCATGCTGGTCGGCCTTGCCCTCGATCTTGAGCAACTCGCCATACAGGTGGTTCGCCGAGCCGATGCCGGAGGTGCCATAGCGCACGGGCCGGGTGCGGGCGGCCTCCACGTACTGAGCCAGCGTCTGGTAGGGCGACTGGGCGCGCACCAGCAGCAGCATGGGGGCCTCCACCAGCATGCCCATGTGCGTGAAGTCCGCCACAGGGTCGAAGGGCAGCGTGCGGCGGGTCGCCGCGGCGTAGATGTGCACCGAGGCATGACTGACCAGCAGCGAGTAGCCGTCCGGCTGCTGGCGCGACGCGTACTCCGTGCCGATCAGGCCACCGGCTCCCGCGCGGTTGTCGACCACGACCGTCTGCGACAGGGCCTGCGACAGGTGGGGAGCCATGAGCCGCGCCACCGTGTCCACCAGGCCGCCGGGCGGGTACTGGCAGATCATGCGGATGGGGCCCTTGGTCGGCCAGGCGCTCGACTGGGCGTTCACCCACGGTGCGGCCAGGGTGGCGGCACCGGCTGCCAGCAGTTCACGACGCTTCATATGTCTTTCTTCCTTGAGTGGTGAGAGAGGGCTTGCCAGTGGTGGCATCACCACTGATCAGCTGGGCTATTGCAGGAGCCGTGCCAGCTTCTCGCGATGACCCACCGTCCCGCGGCCCCACAATCCCGCCTGCGGCGGAATGCGGCCATTCCCCATCCAGCCCCTGGCCATCCCGGACCTGGCACGCGCCTCGCTTGCACCGGCCTGCCCGGACGGCCGCACCCGCTTGGGGCAAGCCGCCCCCTGAGACGACGAACCACCACGCCATGCACCAAAAGCGATCCAGACGGCTCCTGCTGATCAACCCGAACACCAACACCCTCACCACCCAGCGCCTGCAGGACACGCTGCGTCCCCTCCTTCCGGACGACGTGCACATGGCTGTGAGGACCGCCCCCTTCGGCGCGACCTACATCGCCTGCGAGGCGAGCCACGCGGTGGCTGCGCATGCCTGCCTGCAAGCGTGGGCCGAGCACCGCCAGGACGACTCCGGCCCGCTTGATGGGGTGCTGATCGGCTGCTTCGGCGATCCGGGCCTGTTCGCCCTGCGCGAGGCCAGCGGCTGCGCGGTGACGGGACTGGCCGAGGCCTCGTTCATCCAGGCGGCATCGCGCGGGCCTTTCGCCATCGTCACGGGCGGCGAGCGATGGAAGCCGATGCTGGTGCGGCTGGCCCAGTCACTCGGCTACGGGGAACTGCTGCGCCACATCGAGACCGTCGCGCCCAGCGGCGCCGCGCTGCAGGCCGACCCGGACATGGCGCTGCGCTGCCTGTCCGAGGCCTGCCACAAGGCGGCGCAGCCCGGCGTGAAGACGCTGATCCTCGGGGGCGCAGGGCTGGCCGGCTATGCGGCGCGGCTGCAGGCCGCCAGCCCGTTGCCGCTCATCGACAGCGCCCAGGCGGGCTTCGAGGTACTGCTGGAAGGGCTGGCACCGCCGCCGGCCCGGGCTGACGAAGGCTTCCACGCGCAGTGGCAGCACATGGCCCCCAGCCTGCACCAGGTGCCGTTCAGGGGCTGAGAAAGCAGGAACGCCGCGCGCGCGGCCAAGGCGGAGCACCCCCGCCTTCGGACCTCAGGCGCCGGTCGCCAGCGCCCCCTTGCGCCGCGCACTCCAGGCGCCGGCCAGCACGATCAGGCCGGGGACGAGGATGAGCGCCCAGATGATCTTGTCGAGGTTGGCCTTGACCCACGGCAGGGTGCCGAGGAAGTAACCCGCGGTGCAGATGCCGAGCACCCAGATGAACGCGCCGATCACGTTGAAGAACGTGAACTTGGAGCGGGTCATTTCGGCCACGCCGGCCACGAAGGGCGCGAAGGTGCGCAGGAAAGGCATGAAGCGCGCCAGGATGATGGTGATGCCGCCGTATCGCTCGTAGAAGGCATGGGCCTGCAGGAAGGCGCGCCGGTTGAAGAACCGCGTCTGCTCCCACTGGAACACCTTGGGCCCGAAATACCGCCCGATGTGGTAGTTGCACTGGTCGCCCAGGATGGCGGCCGTGATCAGCACCGTCACCGCGAGCGGGAAACTCATGAAGCCCACGCCGCACAGTGCCCCGACCACGAACAGCAGCGAGTCGCCCGGCAGGAAAGGCATGACCACGAAGCCCGTCTCGACGAAGACGATGAGGAAGAGCAGGACGTAGATCCAGGCACCATACTGGCGGACGAAGGCCTCGAGGTGCTGGTCCACGTTGAGGATGAAGTCGATCAGGAAGGCAGCTATTTCCATGGCTGGTGCATTATCCGCGCAAGCCTAGAATCCGTGGGGTGAACGCACTGCTTGCGCCCCCCCTGCGCCGCCCGATCCGTGAACTACCGGACGAACTGATTAGCCAGATCGCGGCCGGCGAGGTGGTCGAGCGCCCGGCTTCGGTGGTTCGCGAACTCGTCGACAACGCGCTCGACGCGGGCGCCCGGCAGGTCACGGTCCGGCTGCTGGCCGGCGGCGTGCGGCTCATCTGCGTCGAGGACGACGGCGGCGGCATCCCGAGCAGCGAACTGCCGGTCGCGCTCAAGCGCCACGCCACCAGCAAGATCAGCTCGCTGGCCGACCTGGAGTCGGTGGGCAGCATGGGCTTTCGCGGCGAGGCCCTGGCAGCCATCGCCTCGGTGTCCGAACTGAGCGTGCTGTCGCGCACCGAGGGCGACACGAGCGGCTGGCTGCTCGACGGGCGCAGCGGTGAGATGCGCCCGGCCGCCCGCGCCATCGGCACCACGGTCGAGGTCAAGGAGCTGTTCTTCAGCACGCCGGCGCGGCGCAAGTTCCTCAAGACCGACGCCACCGAACTCGCGCACTGCATCGAGGCGGTGCGGCGCCACGCCCTTGCGCGACCCGAGGTGGGCTTCGCCGTCTGGCACGAGGGCCGCCTGGTGGAGCAGTGGCGGTCGGTCGCGACTTTCGAGCAGCGCCTGTCGGACGTGCTGGGGCCGGACTTCCTGGACGCCAGCATCGCGGTGGACTGGCAGGCCGGGCCGCTGCGAGTGCAGGGCCGCGCCGGCATTCCGGATGCTGCGCGCTCGCGCGCGGACCAGCAGTGGGCCTATGTCAACGGCCGCTTCGTGCGCGACCGGGTGCTCACGCATGCGGTGCGCAGCGCCTACGAAGACGTGCTGCACGGACAGCGGCAGCCGGTGTACGTCCTCAACCTCGAGATCGACCCGGCGCAGGTGGATGTCAACGTTCACCCGACCAAGATAGAGGTGCGCTTTCGCGATGGGCGCGCGGTGCATCAGGTGGTGCGCCGGGCCGTCGAGCAGGCGCTGGCGGCGCCGCGGTCCGCCGCGCAGGAAACCGCCGGGGCCGCCACGGACACCGCTCCCGTCGCCATCGACACCGCTCTTACCGGCATGCCGCCGCCCTTCCCGACCTCGTCCGGGGAACCCACCGGTTCGTGGCGACAGCCCGGCCTGGGATTCGTCGCGCGCGAGCCCTCGCCGGGGTATCCCGTCCGGGACCTGGGCGCACTCTGGCAGCGGTCACCGGCGCCCGCGCCGGCATGGCCACCTGAACAAGCCGGGTGGGCCCCGGCGCCGACCGCACCGCAGCCGCAGGGCGAGGACTGGCCACTGGGACGGGCCGTGGCTCAGCTGCAGGGGGTCTACATCCTCGCCGAGAACCGCCATGGCCTGGTCATCGTCGACATGCACGCAGCCCATGAGCGCATCGTGTATGAAAAGCTCAAGGCGCAGCTCGAAGCCGATGGCGAGGGTCGCCTCGCCAGCCAGCCGCTGTTGATTCCTGCCTCGTTCGCGGCGACGCCCCAGGAGATCGCGACCGCTGAAGAAGCCGCCGACGCCCTGGCGACCCTCGGCCTCGAGGTCGCGCCCCTGTCCGGACGCAGCCTGGCCGTCCGCGCGGTGCCCGCAACGCTGGCCCAGGGCGACGCCGTGGAACTCGCGCGCAGCGTGCTGGCGGAGCTTTCGCAGCACGAGGCCGCCACCGTCGTCCAGCGTGCCCGCAACGAGTTGCTGGCCACCATGGCCTGCCATGGCGCCGTGCGGGCCAACCGCCGCCTCACGCTGGACGAGATGAACGCGCTGCTGCGCGACATGGAAGCCACCGAGCGGTCCGACCAGTGCAACCATGGCCGCCCCACCTGGCGGCAGCTCACGATGCGCGAACTGGACACACTCTTCCTCCGGGGGCGTTGAACTTTCCGGCGCCGACAGGGGTCAGGCAGGGCATATGCGCAAGACCTGGAAACGCGTGTCCCTGCTGCTCGCCGCGCCCCTGCTGGCCGGCGCCCTCTCCTTCGGCTGCGCGACCCTCGACGAAAAGCAGCGCGCATGGATCTTCCAGCCCAGCGACCGCGCCTGGGGCGGATCGGCCGCGATGGCCGAAGGCATGCAGGACGTGTGGATTCCGTTCGAGTCGCGGGTGAGCGGGCAAACGGTGCAGCTGCACGGCCTCTGGGCCGAGGCGCAGGCGCCGCAGGACGAGCGGCCGGTGCTCCTGTACCTGCACGGGGCACGCTGGAATGTTGCGGGCTCGGCGGGGCGCATCCGGCGGATGCAGGACCTGGGCTTCTCGGTCCTGGCGATCGACTACCGCGGTTTCGGCAAGAGCACCCGCATGCTGCCCTCCGAGGAAATGGCCTACGAAGATGCGCGTGCCGCCTGGGACTGGCTCGCGCGGCAGTACCCGGAGCGGCCCCGGTACATCTTCGGGCATTCGCTGGGCGGCGCGATCGCGATCGACCTGGCCGCGCGCGTCGACGACGAGCAGGGCACCATCGTCGAAGGCACCTTCACCTCCATCCCGGACGTTGCCAGCACCTTCAAGTGGGGCTGGCTGCCGGTTGGCCCGCTGATCACGCAGCGCTTCGACGCGCAAGGAAAGGTGGCCCGCATCGGCTCGCCGCTGCTGGTGGTCCATGGCGCCAACGACAACCTGATCCGCAGTGACCTGGGGCGGCGCCTGTACGAGGCGGCCACCGGGCCCAAGAAGTTCGTGCTGGTCGAGGGAGGCTCCCACCACAGCACGATGTGGGTGGGTCAGGCCATGTACCGCGAGGCGATCGACCAGTTGTTCAAGTCGCCGTAGGCAGGGCGCCGGGCTCCAGCTCGATCGCGAGCGCGCGCATGCTCGCCAGCGTCGTCGCCAGCTCGGCGGCCGAATCGACGCCGAGCTTCTCGAAGAGGCGGGCACGGTGCACCTCCACCATCCGCTCGGACACTTCCAGCTTGCCTGCGATCACCTTGTTCAGGTCACCGGCGGCCACCAGCAGGGCGACGCGACGCTGCTGGGGCGTGACCTCCTTCCAGAGCGATGCCAGGAACTCGCGGCGGCGGGCCTCGGCCTGCCACTTCTCCTCGAGCGCGAAGGCTCGCTCGAGACGGTCGATGAGCGCGTCGTCGGTGTAGGGCTTTTCCAGGAAGTCGACTGCGCCACGCTGCACCGAGGCCATGGCGGTCGCGATGCTGCCGTGGCCGCTGAGGAAAAGCACCGGGTTGCGCAGGTTCAGCCCGCGCGCGATGAGTGCCTGGTGCACTTCCGCACCGCCCATGGGCTCCATGCGCAGGTCGAGCAGGAACACCCCCCGCACAGGCGGCGGCAGCGCATCGAGGGTGGCCAGCAGTTCGGGGCCGCTGGCATGTGCGCTGACCTGCATGCCGTGCTGGCGCAAGAGGAAGGCCAGCGCGCCGCGGACGCCCGGATCGTCGTCGCACAGGAAGACGGACTTCATGGGTGGGTGGTCTCCTCGTTCGTGGCAGGCGACTTGACGGCCTGGAGCACCGGCAGCGTGAAGCGAAAGCGCGCGCCGTTTCCGAAGCCGGCCGACAGGGACAGTGTGCCACCGTGCGATTCCACGATCTCGCGGCAGATGCCCAGGCCCAGGCCCATCGCGCTGCTCTTGTCCTTGGTGGTGAAGAAGGGCGCGCAGAGCGCCTCGAGGCTTCGGCCCTGGACGCCGGGGCCGCTGTCGGCGACGTCCACCCAGGCACTGTCCTCCGTGACGCCGGTGCACACCTGCACCCGGCGCACGCCGGCATGTCCCGCCAGCGCATCGGCCGCATTGCGCAGCAGGTTGGTCAGGACCTGCTCGACCGCGACCCGCTCGATGGCCACGGGTGGCAGGCCCGCTGCAAGCTGCCAGTCGAACACCACGCCCAGGCGCTGCAGCGCGGGCGCGCGCAGGGCGCAGAGGGACCGCACCAGGGCATTCAGGTCCTGCGGGCTGCGCTGCGGCTCCTTGCGCTGGGTCTGCCGGCGGATCCAGTTCACGATGTCCCCCGCACGGCGGGCTTGCTGCTGCACCTGCTCGGCGGCGTCGACGGCGTCCCGCTGTCCCGGGGCATGGGTGCGAATCCACTTGAGCAGGCCGGCGCTGTAGCTCACCACGGCGGTGAGGGGCTGGTTCAACTCGTGCGCCAGCTCCGACGCGAGCAGCCCGAGGTCGTTCAGGCGGGCATGGTGGGCAATCTGCTCCAGGTGGCGCTGCTCGCGCTCTTCGAGCTGCTTGCGCACGCTGATGTCGACGATGGAGCCCATCCAGCCAATGTGCCGCCCCTCGGTGTCGAACAGGCGCGACTCGAAGATCATCACGTCCACCGGGTGCCCGTCGCGGTGCAGCCACCGCGTTTCATAGCCGGATGCGGGCGCGCCGCCGGCCAGCGTGTCGAGGTTGCGGGCCATCATCGCGTCGACCGCATCCGCCGGCCAGAAGGGCAAGGGCGGCAGCAGCCCCACCAGCTCCTGTGCGGTATAGCCGACCATGTCGCACAAGGTGCGGTTGACGTGCAGGATGCGCCCTTCGAGGTCGCGTGCGCGCAGCCCGACGAGCGCCGAGTCCTCCATGGCCTGGCGCCATGCCGCCTCGTGCCGCGCGCTGGCCACGGCCTGCTGCACGCGCGCCATCTGGCCCCGCAGCAGCCACGAGCCGGCGGCGCCCAGACCGATCAGACCCGCCAGCAGCAGCAGGGTCTGCGCGCGCTGCCACCAGGGCAGCGGGACCTGGTAGGGCCGAAGGACCACCGACACGTCGCCGGCGCCGGCGAGCTTGCGCACCAGCGCCCCTTGCGCCGAAAGGCGCGGCCGGGCCACCGTGCTGGCGATCACCTCGCCGAGTTCGGACACGAAGTCCACTTCGTAGCGTCGATTGAGCCAGGCCCAGTCGGTGGTCCCGAGCAGGTCGGCGAACTCGTAGCGCGCGAGCAGCTGGCCGGCGGTCGAACCGGTGCGGCCCGGGGCATCGACGCGCAGGTGCTGCGCCTGGCCGCAC
>DAIMZU010000086.1:0-8430 GCA_036733845.1 Ramlibacter sp. | reverse complement strand
ACGATCCGGAGAACCAAGCCGTACTGCTCGCGTGGAAGCTGCCCCTGATGCTGAGTTGCCCGCTGCATGGCTGCTGGCTGGAATCCTATTGGGGCGTGCCAGGGCGGTTTATCGGCTGGGAGAACGCCGACGCCGAACCGCGCACCGCCAGCGACGCGATTGCGGCGATGGACCAGCGTACCTGGCAGGCACTGACAACCGGTCACGTGGAGCTGCCGCGCCGAAGCATCCACGCCGGATTGTGGTTTCGGCTGCTACGCACGCTGCTCGATGAGCTGAACACCCCGCTTTCCGCGTGCGGAACCTGCGCGGGGTATCTCCGCCAAGCCTGGGAAGGCTGCGGGCATCCGCTGCGTGCTGGGCAAAGTCTGTGGCGACCGTATGAAACCCTGAACCCGGCAATACGGTTGCAGATGCTGGAGGCGGCGGCAACGGCAATCAGCTTGATCGAGGTGAGGGATATCAACCCGCCAGGCGAGCATGCAAAGCTGTTCTGGTCCGAGCCCCAAACCGGGTTCACCAGTGGTCTGCCGGCGAAAGCGCCGACGCCCGAACCCGTCAATCACTGGCAACGGGCGGTCCAAGCTATCAGTGACGCGATCATTGAAGCGCGGCGCGACCCCGAGACGGCACGCTCGCTGTTCGCGTTGGCTTCCTATGGTCGGCGCGATCCCGCTTCCCTGGAACAGTTGCGCGCCACCTTTGCAAAGGAAGGCATCCCCCCGGAATTTCTGTCACATTACGAGCCTGCTGGACCCTTTGCATGTCTTAGACAGAATGACGGGTTAAGTGACAAATTTTGACGGCCAGAACTTTCCGGTTCACACTGTCACATAATCGAACGTATATGTGACAGGCAAAACATGCTGATTGGCTACATGCGGGTATCGAAGGCGGATGGCTCCCAAGCCACCGACCTACAGCGCGATGCGCTGATTGCGGCTGGTGTCGATTCGGCCCATCTTTACGAAGACCAGGCATCGGGGAAGCGCGAGGATCGGCCTGGTCTGGCAAGCTGCTTGAAGGCGCTGCGCTCAGGCGACACGTTGGTCGTGTGGAAACTGGATCGTCTCGGGCGCGACCTGCGCCATCTGATCAACACCGTGCACGACCTGACCGGACGTGGCATCGGTCTCAAGGTGCTGACGGGGCATGGTGCCGCCATCGACACCACGACGGCTGCCGGTAAACTGGTTTTCGGCATCTTCGCGGCGCTTGCCGAGTTCGAGCGCGAGCTGATTGCCGAGCGCACCGTGGCTGGCCTGGCCTCGGCGCGGGCGCGGGGCCGCAAAGGCGGGCGGCCTTTCAAAATGACCGCCGCCAAGTTGCGCTTGGCGATGGCCGCGATGGGGCAGCCAGAAACCAAGGTCAGTGATCTGTGCCAGGAGCTGGGCATCACCAGGCAGACGCTGTACCGGCATCTCTCGCCCAAGGGAGAGTTGCGTCCGGATGGTGCGAAATTGCTGGGGCATGCCTGACGGCCTTAAGGTCACTCGGTCGTACTCGGACTCCAGAATGCCTGGCGAACAGCCGGTAGTGCCGCAAGTCGTTTGACCAGCGCATCCAGGTCGTCACCATCGACCGACGTGGCCACCAAGGTCGCTTCGATCTCGACATCCTCCTCGCCGAAGGCGTGAATATCGAGGTCTCGCGTCGGATAGCTGCTGCGTTCCAGCTCTTCCTCAAGCTGGGCCATCACCATCTTCTGATGCGCTCGCTCGGCGATCACATAGACGGTATTCGTCACCTCGACCGATTCCACGTCCAGCGGCTTGCGGTTGATGGTGTTGACGATGGGGCGCAGCAGGGTGTTGGCTGCCAGCACGAACAAGGCACCTAATACTGCCTCCACGATCAGGTCGGCACCCGCTGCCGCACCGACTGCCGCTGACCCCCATAGGGTGGCGGCGGTGTTCAGGCCGCGCACATTGCCCTCTTCGCGCATGATCACGCCCGCACCGAGGAAGCCGATGCCGGACACCACATAGGCCATGACATGCACGGCCCCATCGTGACCGTGCAGCCGATTGGCCAAATCAACGAACAAGGCCGCGCCCACGGCCACCAGTACGTTGGTGCGCAGGCCCGCCGTGCGTTGCCGGTACTGCCGCTCGAAGCCGATCAGCCCACCGAGCACGAAGGCTGCGGCCAGGCTGATCAGGGTGTCGAGCAGGGAGGTCAGGTTGATGTTTTGAATTGCCTCCATGCTCGCCTCCTTATTGCCAGCCGTAGCGGCGGAAATAGATGCCCTTCATGGCCTGGGTCAGCCCCATGTACGCCAGCAGGATCATGGGCAGAAACACGAAGTACAGCGGCGGCAGGGCTTGCAGCTTGAAGTAGTGCGCCAACGGCCCCATCGGCAGGAAGATGCCGATGGCCATGATCACCGCCGTCATCACCAGCAGCGGCGTCGCTGCCCGGCTCTGGATGAACGGAATTTTCGGCGTGCGGATCATGTGCACGATCAAGGTCTGGGTCAGCAGGCCGACGATGAACCAGCCGGACTGGAACAGGGTTTGTTCTTCCGGCGTGTTGGCGCTGAACACGAACCACATCATGGCGTAGGTGGTGATGTCGAAGATCGAGCTGATCGGCCCGAAGAACACCATGAAGCGGCCCACATCGCCCGGCTGCCAGCGCTGCGGCTTCTTCAGCAGTTCGTCATCCACATTGTCGAAGGGGATGGCGATCTGGGAGATGTCGTACAGCAGGTTCTGCACCAGCAGGTGCATCGGCAGCATCGGCAGGAAGGGGATGAAGGCCGAGGCCACCAGCACCGAGAACACATTGCCGAAGTTCGAGCTGGCCGTCATCTTGATGTACTTGAGCATGTTGGCGAAGGTGCGGCGGCCTTCCAGCACGCCTTCCTCCAAGACCATCAGGCTCTTTTCCAACAGGATGATGTCGGCGGCTTCTTTGGCGATATCCACCGCCGTGTCCACCGAGATGCCGATGTCGGCTGTGCGCAGCGCCGGCGCGTCATTGATGCCGTCGCCCATGAAGCCAACGACATGGCCGTTGGCTTTCAGCAGGCGCACGATGCGCTCCTTGTGGGAGGGCGTGAGCTTGGCAAAGACGTTGTGGCTTTCCACGGCTTCGGCCAGCACCTTGTCGCTCATGCGCTCGATGTCGCTGCCCAGCAGCACGCCCTGCTGATCCAGCCCGACCTCGCGGCAAATCTTGGCCGTCACCAGCTCGTTGTCGCCGGTCAGCACTTTGACGGTGACGCCATGCTCGGCCAGTGCTTTGAGCGCAGGCGCGGTCGATTCCTTTGGTGGGTCGAGGAAGGCCACATAGCCGATCAGGGTCAGCTCGCGCTCATCGGAAATGCCGTAGGTGTCTTGGGTCGGCGGTACCTCCTTCATCGCCACTGCCACCACGCGCAGCCCCTCTTCGTTCAGCGCGGCGGTGACTTCGCGGATGCGGGCCAGCAGATCGGGCGTCAGCGGCTCCACGGCGTCGCCATGGCGCACCTGCGTGCACACGCTCAGAATTTCTTCGACAGCGCCCTTGGTGACCAGCTCGTGGTGGTCCTCGCGCTCACTCACCACCACCGACATACGGCGGCGGTTGAAGTCGAACGGGATTTCATCGACCTTGCGGTAGTTGTTGGCCGGGTTCAGTTCCTGATGCACTTCCACGTGTTCGAGCACTGCCACGTCCAGCAGATTTTTCAAGCCGGTTTGGTAGTAGCTGTTGAGGTAGGCCGCTTCCAGCACCTCGTCGGACTCCTCGCCCCAGACATCCACATGCCGGGCCAAGAAAATCTTGTCCTGCGTGAGCGTGCCGGTCTTGTCGGTGCACAGCACATCCATCGCACCGAAGTTCTGGATCGCGTCCAGGCGCTTGACGATGACCTTCTTGCGCGACAGGATCACCGCGCCCTTGGCCAGCGTTGAGGTCACGATCATCGGCAGCATCTCGGGCGTGAGGCCCACCGCGATGGACAGCGCGAACAGCAGCGCTTCCATCCAGTCACCTTTGGTGAAGCCGTTGATGAAGAGCACCAGCGGGGCCATCACGAACATGAAGCGGATCAGCAGCCAGCTCACCTTGTTGACGCCGGACTGGAATGCCGTGGGTGCGCGGTCGGTCGCCGTGACGCGGGAAGCCAGCGCGCCGAAGTACGTGGCGTTACCGGTGCCGAGCACCACGGCCGTGGCCGAGCCGGACACTACGTTGGTGCCCATGAACAGGATGTTGTCGAGTTCCAGCGGGTTGATCGCCTTGGCGTCGCGTTGGGTGGCGAACTTCTCCACCGGCATCGACTCCCCGGTCATGGCGGCCTGGGCCACGAACAGATCCTTGGCGCTGAGCACGCGGCAGTCGGCAGGGATCATGTCGCCCGCCGACAGCACAATCAGATCGCCAGGTACCAGCAGCTTGATCGGCAGCTCGATGCGATTGGCATCTTTCACATGCAGATGCGCGCCGTAGTACTGCTCGAAGATCGGCGCGGCATCCTCGGACAGATCACGGCGGATGACGGTGGCCGTGTTGCTGACCATGGCCTTGAGCGCATCGGCGGCCTTGTTGGACTTGGCTTCCTGCCAGAAGCGCAACAAGGTCGAGAGCACGACCATGGTGCCAATCACCACGGTGGCCTTCATATCCTCGGTAAGGTAGGAGATGACGGCCAGCAGCGTCAGCAGCAGGTTGAACGGGTTCTTGTAGCAGTGCCACAGGTGGGTCCACCAAGGCAGCGGCTTCTCGTGCTCAACCTCGTTCAGGCCGACGCGGGTCCGAACGGCCTCGGCCTGCGATTCGGACAAGCCATCGGCGTGGCTGTCCAGTTGCCGCAGCAATGTGGCGGGGTCGGTCGTCGCGGCGCTGACCAGGGTCTGGGTCAGCTCTGGCGGCACTTCGCGGCTGACGCCGGTCTGTGCGAGGGTGTCCAGCAGCGTCAGGCGGCGGAAGTGTCTGGCGAGGTGCCGGGTACGCAGGAAGCCTGCGAACAGCTCTTTCAGCAGTGTGAAGTTCATTCTTGTTCTCCGGGGCGGCCTGCCCGATCCACACTGTTGAAAGCGTGCTCAGGCAGGCAGCCGATATTCAGGGTCTGGCATAGTTTGCTAAGGTTTTGTGACGGTCATGGCATCACGGCAGGAACGGCACCGACAGCAGGCGCAGGCCGATGGAAAACCATCGTTCGCCGCCGCCGTTGCGGTTGCCGTAAGTCGCATCGAGCTGGATGCGATCCGGCACCAGCCAGTGACGCAGACCCAGTTGATGAAAGGGCTTGCCCTGGTTCTGACCGAAGGTCTCGGCGATCAGCCAGGTGCGTTCAGTGAGCTGGGCTTCGGTGCCCAGGCCCCAGGTCAAACGGTTGTGCCGGGGCTCCCCCTCGCGCAGCCAGCCCACATTGGTATGAACGACCACGGCATCGTCGCGGAAGGAAAAGCTGGTCGGCACATAGGCATACCAGTCGCGGGTATCCGCTTGTGGGTGGCGAACCGTACCGACCGCCAAGCCGATGCCCCAGCCATTGGTGTCCATGGTTTTGAACAGGGTCTTGCCCTGCATGACGACATCTGTGGTTTTGGCACTGCCCGCTTCGCGGGTGGAGGCTCCGCCCAGGGTCAGCTCCAGATTGCCGGTGAAGTTGCAAGCCGGAAGCGCCCAGAATTCAGTGCTGTCCGGGTTCTTCTTGACCCAGCTTTCGAGCTGGCACGCCTTGGCATCGACGATGCGGGCGTCGTCGGTAATCATGGGGCGTGCCGCATGGGCGGTGCTGCCTGCCAGCAAAGCGGCACTCAGCAGCGCCGACCGGAGTGGCGGGTAGGCCGCGCCGAAGCGGCCGGGGTGTCGGAAACGGGTCATACGCACAGCGTTCTCCTCTTGGATCGAGGCGAAGCCCTGTCGCGTGCACGGCTCATCGCGTGGCACCTTGGTTGATGCACACGGCAAGCGACGTTCGTGGCCGATCACCTTGGGGCGATCAGCCAATCAGTCGTCTGGGAGGCGAATGACGTGCAGCGGATGCTGCGACGGGTTGCCGCCTCTCGCGTTCGGCGAGACAGCGGCAGGGAGAACCTGCGCGTTATCTTGCCGAGAGGGTGCCGGCGCTTAAAACCGGCTGACTACTGTCACTCGAACAAGTGCCCACTTGGGAACTCCGCAGTTGATGAAGGCCGTAATTCTACTCTCACGGCATTGACTGGACAATCCCCGAACCCAAGAGGTAGAGCAAGCTTCTCCTATTTGCCATAGTGCAGTGCACTTTTGAAAATGTGTGCAATCGCCTTCTGAAAACGACAACCGGCGAGGATTCACCGATGGCGAACCTGATGCTGTCGGTCATGGGGGCGTTCGCCGAATTCGAGCGGGCCTTGATCCGCGAGCGGCAGAGGGAAGGCATCGCGCTCGCCAGACAGCGCGGAGCCTACCGGGGCCGCAAGAAAGCGCTGTCGCCAGAACAGGTAGCCGAGCTGCGGCAGCGGGCCGCCGCCGGCGAACAAAAAGCGAAGCTGGCACGTGAATTTGGTGTCAGCCGGGAGACCCTGTATCAATACTTGAGATTGGATCAATAAATATGCCTCGTCGTTCCATACTGTCCGCCGCCGAGCGGGAAAGCCTGCTGGCGTTGCCGGACACCAAGGACGACCTAATTCGACATTACACGTTCAGCGATACCGATCTCTCCATTATCCGGCAGCGGCGCGGGCCTGCGAATCGCTTGGGCTTTGCCGTCCAGCTCTGCTACCTGCGCTTTCCCGGAATCTTCCTTGGTGTCGATCAGGCGCCGTCTTTGCCCCTACTGAAACTGGTCGCCGACCAGCTCAAGGTCGGCGTCGAAAGCTGGGACGACTACGGGCAGCGGGAGCAGACCCGGCGCGAGCACCTGGTCGAACTGCAAACGGTGTTCGGCTTCCAGCCGTTCACGATGAGCCACTACCGGCAGGCCGTGCACACGCTGACCGAGCTGGCCATGCAAACCGACAAAGGCATCGTGCTGGCCAGTGCACTGATTGAGCATCTGCGGCGGCAGTCGATCATCCTGCCCGCACTCAACGCCATTGAGCGCGCCAGTGCCGAGGCCATTACCCGCGCCAACCGGCGTATCTACGAAGCGCTGTCCGAACCATTGTCGAACGGGCACAGGCATCGCCTCGACGATTTGCTGAAACGCCGCGACAACGGCAAGACGACCTGGCTGGCCTGGCTGCGCCAGTCGCCCGCCAAACCGAACTCGCGCCACATGCTCGAACACATTGAGCGCCTCAAAGCCTGGTAGGCGCTCGATCTGCCGCCCGGCAGCGAGCGGTTGGTTCACCAGAATCGCTTGCTCAAGATCGCCCGTGAGGGCGGCCAGATGACGCCTGCCGACCTGTCCAAGTTCGAGCCGCAACGGCGCTACGCCACTCTCGTGGCGCTGGCCATCGAGGGCATGGCTACGGTCACCGACGAAATCATCGACCTGCACGACCGCATCCTGGGCAAGCTGTTCAACGCCGCCAAAAACAAACATCAGCAGCAGTTCCAGGCATCCGGCAAGGCTATCAACGCCAAGGTGCGCCTGTACGGGCGCATTGGGCAGGCGCTGATCGACGCCAAGCAGTCGGGCCGCGACCCGTTCGCTGCCATCGAGGCCGTCATGTCCTGGGATGCCTTCGCCGAGAGCGTCACTGAGGCGCAAAAGCTCGCGCAGCCCGATGACTTCGATTTCCTGCACCGTATCGGCGAGAGCTACGCCACCTTGCGCCGCTACGCGCCGGAATTCCTCGACGTGCTCAAGCTGCGAGCCGCGCCCGCCGCCAAGGACGTGCTGGACGCCATCGAGGTGCTGCGCGGCATGAACACCGACAACGCCCGCAAAGTGCCTGCCGATGCCCCGACCGACTTCATCAAGCCGCGCTGGCAGAAGCTGGTGATGACTGACGCGGGTATCGACCGGCGCTACTACGAGCTGTGCGCGCTGTCCGAGCTGAAGAACTCGCTGCGCTCGGGCGACATCTGGGTGCAGGGATCGCGCCAGTTCAAGGACTTCGAGGACTACCTGGTGCCGCCCGCGAAGTTCGCCAGCCTCAAGCAGTCCAGCGCATTGCCGCTGGCCGTGGCCACCGACTGCGACCAGTACCTGCACGACCGCCTGACGCTGCTTGAAGCGCAGCTTGCCACGGTCAACCGCATGGCAGCGGCCAACGACCTGCCGAATGCGATCATCACCGAGTCGGGCCTGAAGATCACGCCGCTGGATGCGGCGGTACCCGACACCGCGCAGGCGCTGATCGACCAGACAGCCATGATCCTGCCACACGTCAAGATCACCGAACTGCTGCTCGAAGTCGATGAGTGGACGGGCTTCACCCGCCACTTCACGCACCTGAAATCGGGCGATCTGGCCAAGGACAAAAATCTGCTGTTGACCACCATCCTGGCGGTTGTGTCGCAATAGCGGCGCCGAGGCGGCAAATGGCCGTTGATGTCGATCGG
>DAIMZU010000085.1:0-8512 GCA_036733845.1 Ramlibacter sp. | reverse complement strand
TGTCGCGCCGTCCGCCCTGGCGGAGCCAGCGGCCGATCACCGACTCCGACTCACCCCCGGTGTGGCCGGGGGCCCAACGCGAATAGACATCGGCCGTGTCGATGAAGTTGAAGCCCGCGTCCAGCCAGGCGTCGAGCAGCGACCACGAGGTCTTCTCGTCGGCCGTCCACCCCAGGACGTTCCCGCCGAAGCAGATGGGCGAGACCATGAGGCCTGAGCGGCCGAGGGGGCGGTGGTTCACAGCGGCTCTCCGGATTCATCAAGGGGGACAGGTTTGCGTTGGCCGGCTCCAGGTCCGGCTCCGGGGAACACCCAGGGATGCAAGCGTCGGGCCTGCGCCTGCCAGCGTGCAATCTCCGCCTCCCGCGCCAGCGTGGCCTCGACCTCGTCCTTGCCGGTCATCAGCATGTCACGCCTGAACGCCGGGAGCTTGAATTCGAACGAGACACCGCCTTCCACGCCCACGCTTGCGCAGGCCACGTCGAGCACGAACGTCTCACCGGCCAGCGCGCAGTCCATCAGCACCTGAACCGTGGCTGCATCCAAGGCCAGCGGGAGCATGTGGTTGCGCAGGCAGTTGTCGTGGAAGATTTCACCGAAGCTGGGGGCGATGACGCACCGGATGCCAAAGGCCTTGAGCATGGTGGCGGCTGTCTCGCGCGAGCTGCCGCAGGCAAAGTTCGCGCCGGCCACCAGGAATCGAGACTGCCGCCAGGGTCCGCGATTGAGGATGAAATCAGGGTTCTCGCGTCCGTCCGGCAGGTAGCGCAAGGGGCCGAAGAGGCGACGGGCCAATTCTTCGGCGCTGCGGATGCCGACCGGCTGGCCGCCGCCCGGGGCACCACGGACCAGCGGCGCAATGGTGTCGGTGTTGATGTTCGGCATGGGCAGCGCGGCGGCCGGCCCCCGAAGGTGGATGAGCGCGTCCGTCAAGTCGGCTCCAGTTCGCGTGGATCGGTGATTCGGCCCGTGCACGCCGAGGCCGCCGCCACGGCGGGGCTGGCGAGGTGCGTGCGGCTTCCCGGGCCCTGCCGGCCGGCGAAGTTGCGGTTGGCGGTGGACAGCGCCCGCTCGCCGGGGCCGATGGTCTCACCGTTGGCGCCGAGGCACAGGGAGCATCCCGGCCGCCGCCACTCGAAACCCGCCGCGATGAAGACGCGGTCGAGCCCTTCGGCTTCGGCCTCCCGGCGCACGTTCTCCGAACCTGGCACGACCCAGGCGCTCACGCCCGCGGCCACGTGCCGACCCCGCACCACCGACGCCGCAGTGCGGAGGTCGGAAATCCGCGCATTGGTGCAGGAGCCGATGAACACCCGGTGCAGGGAGAGCCCTGCCATGGGTTGCCCCGGTGACAAGCCCATGTAGTCCATCGACACCTGCATGGCGGCCCGCCGCGCCGGGTCGGCCTCGGTGTGCGGATCGGGCACGCAGCCATCGACCGCGGCGACCATGTCGAGGCTGTTGCCCCAGGTCACCTGCGGCTTCAGCCCGGACACGTCGAGCGTGAGCTCGTGGTCGAAGCGGGCATCGGCGTCGCTGGCCAGCGTTCGCCAGTCGGCCACCGCCGCGTCCCACTGGGCACCGCGGGGCGCGTAGGGACGCCCTGCCAGCCACTCGAAGGCGGTCTCGTCCGGCGCAATCAGGCCGTAGCGGGCGCCCCATTCGACCGACATGTTGCACAACGTGAAGCGCGCCTCCATCGACATCGCCTCGATGACCGGACCACCGTACTCGACCGCATACCCGCTCCCCGCTGACGCGCCGAACCGGCCGATGAGAAAGAGGATCAGGTCCTTGGCACTGGTGCCGGGGGGCAGCGCGCCCAGCAGGTTCACCCGGAGGGTGCGCGGCTTGCGCTGCACGCAGGTTTGAGTCGCGAGGATGTGGAGCAGCTCGCCTTGCCCGACGCCCCAGGCCAGCGCACCCAGGGCGCCATGGGTGCAGGTGTGGCTGTCGCCGATGCACACGGTGAGGCCGGGCAGCACCAGGCCCTGCTCGGGGGCAGTCACGTGCACGATCCCGTGCCCCGGCTGCCCAAGATCGAACAGGTGAACGCCGAATTCGCGCGTGTCGCTGCGCAACTGCACCACGTGCGGGTTCGACGGCTGCAGCACATCCACCGTGGGGTCCGTGGACACCGAGTGGTCGGCCGTCGCGAAGGTCAGCTCGGGGTTGCGCACCTGCAGGCCGCGCCGGCGCAGGTGCGTGAAGGCATTGCCATTGAAGTCGGGCACGATGTGGCGGTCGACGTGCAGCAGGGCAAAGCCTTCGCCGAAGTCGCTCACCACGTGGCGCTGCCACAGCTTCTCGAACAGCGTGCCCTCAGTTGACATTGGCGCCGGACTCCTTGACGGCTTTCTTCCAGTGCTCGACCTCGCGCCGGATCACAGCCGCAAAATCGGCTGGCGTGGAGGCCAGCACCGCCATCGATTGCCGCTCCAGCTGGGCGGCGATTTCGGGTTCGCGCAGCACCTTCGCGATGTCCGCCTGCATGGCGTTGACCACCTCGGGGCGCATGCCGCCGGGTCCGATCAGCCCGAAGATGCCGTCATAGCCGAGGCCGGGCAGCGTTTCGTCCAGGAGAGGCATCTCGGGGTGCAGGCGGTTGCGGCGCGTGTCGGTCAGCGCCAGCAACTTGAGCTTGCCCGACTTGAGGTGCGGCAGGGCCGACTCGAGCACCACGAACCCGTAGTGCACGCGGCCCGGCAGCAACTCGCGGTAGGCACCCGCACTGCCTGCGAAGGGCACGTGAATGACTTCGATGCCCGCGCGGCGCTTCAACAGCTCACCCGTGATGTGCCCCGCGGTTCCCACGCCGAGCGATGCCCACGACAACTCCCCCGGACGCGTGCGCGCGTACTCGACCAGTTCCTTCATGTTGTTCGCGGGCAGCGACGGATGCGCCACGAGCGCGCTGGTGATGGTGCCGATCTGCGTGATGGGCGTGATGTCCTTGAACGTGTCGTAAGGCAGATCGCTGCGCAGGCTGGGATTGATCGTCAGGCTGCTGATCACCACCCCGAAGGTATGGCCGTCCGGCGGCGATTGAGAGACCGCCTGCGTGCCGACGATGGTGCCGCCCCCGGGGCGGTTCTCGACCACCACCGGTTGACCCCACACTTCGGCCAGCCGCAGCGCGATCGGCCTGACGACTGCGTCGGTCGCTCCGCCGGCCTGCAGCGGCGAGATGAGCCGCACCGGCCGGTTCGGCCGGAAGGCGCTGGTGGGTGCCTGGGCGAACACGGGCATGCAGGCCGTGGTGGCGAGCGCAGCGGTGGACAAAAGCCAATGGCGACGGCTGGGTCGATGGGACATCGGTGTCTCCGGAGTGGATCTCTGAGGAAACATTAGACTTCATAACGGTGCAAGGTGCATCGTTACGGCGGGGCTGCGTCGCCGAGCCCGACGCCGCAGGGTCGAAGCCCCACAGGTCAGTTCATCGCCGTACGAACGCACGCACCGGATTGAACCCGGTGACAAGCGCGCTCGCCACGAGCACCAACGCGACGCCGGGAATCATCCGGGCGGTCACCGGCTCCCCCAGGAACAAGGCGCCCCATGCCACCCCGAAGATCGGGATCATGAATGCGGACGAGGTGGCCGCGCTCGCGGGAATTTCGCGCATCAGGCGCATGCTCAGCAGATACATGAGTCCGGAGGTGACGGTACCCAGCACCAACAGTGCCAGCACGGCATCGATTCGCAGTTCGATCGCCGGTGCGGCGACCCCCGCAGGCAGCAGCAGCACCAGCATGCCTGTGACGTGGACAGCGGCCGACGCGGGCAGGGGCTGGTGGACCAGGGTCGCCCGCTTCATCAGGATCGCCCCGAACCCGTAGCTTGCCGAAGCGAGCACACAGGCCACCACGCCCAGGACCACCGGAAACGTCGGCGCCACCGGGCCAAGCTGCACGAGCAGCGCCACGCCCGCGACCCCCACGGCGCACCCGGCGAGCTTGCGCGAACTGAGCGTCTCGCTGGCAAACAGGGCACCGGCGACCACGCCAAACAGGGGAGCCGTGGCATTGAGCACGGCCGAATACCCCGCCGGCAGCACCAGGCCGGCGGCGTTGAACAGCACGAAAGGCCCGACGACCGTGAGAAGCCCGAGCAGCGTCAGCGCCGCCCAATGGCTTCGATGAGGCCACGACTGGCCGGTCAGGCGCATCAGCGCCGTGAGCACGGTCGCTGCCAAGGCGCAGCGCAGGCAGGCCATCGGCAGGGCACCGAAAGCCGGTACCGCGATGCGGATCAGTGGGAAGGACGCTCCCCAGACCGCCGAGAGGAAGACCAGTTGTGCGAAGTGGCGGGCGTTCATGGGCGGTCGCCTTTTATTGCTTCGCTCCGCCGGAAAGCGAGGTCACCAAGGTGTGCGTGCAAAACAGTGATGTTAACTGACGGCCCTACGGACCCGCGCCAATGCTGCAGGCATGTCCGCCGGTAAACAGGGGGGCGTTTACTGGGTCGCCCGGTACAGACGTGGGTGCCAGCATCGCGCCTGAAAACACGGAATCAGAGTCGTTAACCGAGGACTGCGGCACCCGTAACGCTCTCCGCCAAGCCGGCCAGGTTCGACCCGGTGAGGCGTCTTGTCTCTACCCATCTGGAGCATCGGCGGGGGCAACGCTTTGGTGCGTGGCTCGAAACGAGAGGTCGGCACTTGACCGGTAGCAGCCTACGGCTGGAAATCGCGCGCGATGGTGGCGAGCAGGCCCTTGGCAAAGCGGACATGGCATCAGAAAATGTGCAAGACCTTATCAACTGGAGGCCGCAATGAGTTTCGCCGCGATGTCGATCATCACCGCCATCATCGCCGCGCTCCTGGGTCTGGGTTGGCTTTTTGCAGGCTCACTACTCCTGCGCCGCTGGGCGGTCCCGGCGGACCCTTCGGCTCTTTTGGTCGGCAGACGCATCGGTGCCATTTACATCGGCTTGGCCCTACTCTTGTTCTTGGCCCGCAGCACGCCTAACTCGACGGCGCAGATGGCTTTAGCTGCCGGTTTCGCAACTGCGCTAGCCCTCCTCGGCGCACTGGGCGTCGTGGAGTTCGTGAGCCGTCGCGCGAAGTCGGGGATTCTCGTTAGCAGCGCCGTCGAGTTCCTGCTCTCGGCAGGGTTTATCAGCAGCGCGTTTGCGTCTCGCTAGACCACAAGCAGCTACCAGAGGGCTGCTCTTGGCCGCTGGCGGACCATCACCGTGTAGAGCACGGGGAACGCGACGCCAAGACCCGCTAGGGTGATGGCATAGGTGATGAAGTTCGCCGCCACGTGCTGTATGGTGAAGACTTGAAACGCAACTGCCAAGCCGCCCACGACAGCGAGGCAGGGGCAGAGGGCGATCCAGGTATCTAGAGTGGGGTGCCAGTGAGAGCGGCTCGCCGCTGTTTCCAAGAGATCATATTCAGTGGAAGCTCGCATGTCATTCTAGTTTTGGGCTTGCGGGCGAAGAGCTGGCCGGCGCGCTTTCCGTGCCATCAGGAACACGGAAGCACCGCTGAGGAGAAGTGGCCAGTCCTGCGGCACGTGGAGCAGGAACGCGGCGCTCCCCCCCACTAGGGACCAGATCACCGGGATAAGCAGCATCCACCGCGGAACCGGGCCGCTGGCGAGCATGAGAAGCCCAAAGGTAAAGAGCGTGACGGGGCACGGCGTGATGCCGAACATCGGCATCTCAGGGTAACCCGGACCGACGGTGGCTCCCAGCAATGGATAGACGATCGCGGCGTAGGCGATCAGACCCCATCCGACCGAACGCGAGAGCCTCGGGCCCGCCCGTTCAAAAATCAGCATCCCGCGTGCCGACGCGAGGAGAAAGAAAATTCCTTGCAATGCGAACAACGCGCCAAACGCCCACGCGGCTTTGTTAATGGTCGTGAACTGCGTCCAGTGGTACGCGATCCCCGTCCATAGCCACATCAAGGACAAACCGCCAGCGATGATCCGGCCGCGCCACGTCGGCGTGAGGACCGCGAGACTTCCCAACATCACTGCAGCGAGCACGTACGCGACTACTTGACTGGGCCAGACTGCAACGTTGTACGCGGCGAAAACTTCGAGAAACTGGGCGTGTGTGAAAGGCAGCATCGATCTCGTTCCACTGAACCAAAAAATGTACTTTTCGCCAATTACGGGCAATTGACACATGTCAAGCGAATAGGTAGTTGCGAATCGGTTCCAGCGACAGCAGGAAAATTCGATGTGATCACCATGGCCCATTTGAGCTATTGATCCATAACCTGAAGCATTCGACAGTTGCACCCTAGAGCACCCTCGTGGTCTGCGATGAGCAAGGAGAAGGCCGTGTCCATCGAACTCAGGCGTCCCTTGGCCCTGCTTGTCTTCGGCTCGCTGGCTGCATGTGGCGGCGGCGGCGGCTCCAGCGACAGCTCAGGTGCAGATGCCCCCGCGCCACCCGTCGCCATTGCACCGTCGCCTTCACCTCCGAATCCAAATCCGGCGCCTGCACCTATCGAACCCTCGCCGGCGCCGCAACTCGATCCGACGCCGACACCTCCTTCATCGCCTTCGCCCGCCCCGGCACCTGCGCCTGTGTCTTCACCAGCGCCGGCTCCTGCACCTGTGCCCGCACCAGCGCCGGTACCTGCACCGGCGCCCTCACCCGCCCCGGCACCTTCGCCCGTGATGCCGGGCGGCATTGTGTCGAGCCAAGGCATCGGGCCGCACGACAACGCGGCCTCGCTCCAGGTGACGCTGACCATCGAGCGCGAGCCCACCCCATCGGGCACCTACTTCTGGGCGCAGCAGTTCAGGCCCGCCGGGCCCGTCGACCACGGCGGTTACTTCGGCTTGCAGACTGGAGGCGTCATCGGCAACCAAATCGTAGGCAAGATGCTCATCTTCTCCATCTGGAATGCCGTCGAGGCGCAAGCCGGCCCCTCGGCCACGGCGCAGCCCTTCGGCGGGGAGGGCATCGGCTACAGCGTGCGCCGGGCCTTTGCGTGGCAGGAGAACGTGCCCTACACCTTCCGCATGCAGCGGCAGGACGATCCCCTGTGGTGGGCGCTGGATATCACAGCGCCAGGCATGCAGCCCATCTTCCTCGGACGCATTCGCGTGACGCAGCCGATCGGGCTGGGGCACTGGATGCCGCAGTTCACCGAATACTTCACTGAGGTGGCGGGCTGCCAAGCAATGCCGCCGGCGCGCGCGGTGTTCTCCGGCCTGCTCTTTGACCAGCATTCAGTCTCCGCCAGGGACCCCAACACGTACGGACCGTGCCAGGGGTGGGCCAGAGGCAGCATCGTGAACAGCGCCTCCGTCCACGAGACAGGCGTTGCTCCCGCTGGGCAGTAGTCAACGGCGCTACTCGTCGCCTAGGTCGGCCTGCTAGTGTTCTTATGGCCGCTCCTGGCCGAACGCAGACATTCCGAAGAATGCTGCAGCCGTCGGCTCTCTGTCGAGGATCAATGGCCGGAAGTCAGGGCATTAGCCGGCGGTACCTTAGCTGAGGTGGCCGTCGATCAGCTCACGCGTGATACGAATCGCGGCATCGACGTCCTCGGCCCCGAACTCGTCCCACTGAGCATGCGTCGCCTTGGAGCGCACTCCTGCTGCGGCCCGTGCTCGCTTCGCTTTAACTTCCGTGAGTGTCCCTCGCTTGACCAGCGTTGAAATGAGCTGCTCAAGCTCGACCCCCTTCTGATCTAAACCGAATCGATCGCAGATACGTCGGATGGTGTCCTCAAATACCACGCCCGCGATAACGCCAGCTTGAGGGATCCTCCTGCCGCGCAAGTAGTAGTCGGACTGGTCCAGAAAGTCGTCAAACACTTCTGCGCGAGCAGCATCCGCGATGCGCATTACGACGCCGGCGTCTATGTCAGCCAAGAGATGTCGCAGAATCTGCACCATTCCCCCGACCATGTCAGTGCTCGCACCGTGCAGCATCATCGCTCGCGTTCGATACGCCGAGAGGGGATCAGGGTAGATAACCTGCAGCAGATTTTGAGCAGACGCCATCCATCCGGCGCACTCCTGCAGCATCGCTCTACCTGCCGGTTCCGCGTACTGGGGCTGAGAAGCGGCAATCACAACGCCGCGGTCGATCAGTTCCGCCGCCCTTTTCCGAACCTGCTCGTCAACTCGCATCCATTGATTCTGCTACGAAAGGACCTGATGTCCGCTTCCGACCCGTTAGCGTCGATCGCGCTTCCATAGGGAACGGTGGCTCAATGGCCCGATTGGAGCAGAAACCGTGACCTTGGCTGCCGCCGACGTCCGACCGCACCCGCTGCCAACCCGCCGGTCGAGCACAGGCCGCTTTAGGCTGAACTCGGACATCCCGAGGCTGAGGCTGCTTTTATGTACCCGCCATAACCGGTCGTCCGCCAAGCGGTGCATCCAGTGACTGGTTTACAGCCCACAGCAGTCGCACCGCAAAGGACGGCTTGAATAGGACCCGAACAACGACTGCTTTCGGCTTGGCTCATGGGGTGCTTCCGACGCCGAGCGGATGTCGTTGATTGGTTCGAGGCGAATGACCGCTCCCAGCC
>DAIMZU010000084.1:0-8521 GCA_036733845.1 Ramlibacter sp. | reverse complement strand
GCCTATGGGCGGTCACGATTCCGGACACCGCACGGGCGGGTGACCTGTACCGCCGCGGAGCCCTGCTGGTGAGCACGTCGGCGTGGGCGGCGGGATGCCTGGCCTGGGCGCGGGGGCCGGCGGCCTGAGGCTGGCTGCCGACGTCGGCTGAATCTTCTGAAAGGACACTCGATGGACGCCACTTCCGACCGCGCGCGCCGGCACACGGCCCAGTCCGTCTTGCGGCGCATCGATGACGACACCCTGGACCACCTCATGGAAGTCGAGGCCCGGCCGGAATCGGCCAGCCAGCGCCTGGAACAGCTCGACGCCGAGTGGGATCTCGACCGCAGCATCGAAGCAGAGGCCGCAGCGGTGGGGTTGGCTGGGCTTGCACTGGGCGCTTTCGTTCGTCCGGGCTTTCTTGCCCTGCCTGCCGCGGTGGGCGCGGCCGTCCTGCTGTTCGCCACCCGCGGCATCTACCCGCTGCTGCCGGTGTTCCGGCGCCTGGGCATCCGCACCGCCCGCGAGATCGAACGTGAACGCTACGCAGTCAAGGCCCTGCGCGGCGACTTCGATGCGCCAGACCCTGAACCGCGACGCGACGCCGCCCCGCAGGCGGACCGCCGCACCGGTCCGTTCCACCACTGACACCCGCGCAGGAGTCCGCGATGCCACTTCCCGCCACCGCCCGGCGCGTCGAGCGCAACACCCCCGCCCGCGTGAACCAGGTGATCCGCGCCCGCACCGATGCGGAACTGGTGCGGCTCGAAGCCGGCAGCGACGAGGCGATTTCGCAGCGCCTGCGCGAGCTGGACGAAGAATGGGATGTCGAGCGCCTGCTCCAGGCCAACGCGTCGACTCTCGTGGTCCTCGGCGTGCTCCTGGGTGCGACCGTGGACCGCCGCTTCCTCGCCCTGCCCGCGGGGGTGCTCACCTTCCTGGGCCAGCATGCGCTCCAGGGTTGGTGCCCACCGCTGCCGGTGCTTCGGCGGCTTGGAATTCGCACCCAGCGCGAGATCGCGCGCGAGCGCTACGCGCTCAAGGCCCTGCGGGGCGACTTCGACGACCTGCCCGGCCGCGAAGCGGGTGCCGCCCGGCGCGTGCGAGCCGCGCTGGAAGCGGTGGACCGTTAGCCGCACGGCGATTGCCGGAGACCGGCGCGCGAAGGCGGCGAGGCACCTGATAGATTCGCGCGATGAACCCTTCCCGCCCCCAGGACAGCGCCGGCACGCCTGCGCCGGCCCACCCCGATCATCCGCTGATGTGGCGGCCCAGCGCGGAGCAGGTCCGCGCGTCACGGCTGCATGACTACCAGGCGTGGCTGCGTCGCGAGCGCGGCCTGGACCTTCCGGAATACGCCGACCTCTGGCAGTGGTCGGTGGACCGGCTGGACGACTTCTGGGCCACTGTCTGGGACTACTTCGACGTGGCTGCCGACGGACCGCCCAGGCCCGTGCTGGGCACGCGCGACATGCCCGGCGCGCGCTGGTTTCCTGAAACCCGGTTGAACTATGCCGAGCATGTCTTCCGCCAGGCCAGCCTTCACCGTCCGGCGCTGGTGGCGCGGTCCGAGGACGAGCCCCTGCGGGAAGTCTCCTGGGACGCGCTGGCGCGCGACGTCGGGGCGCTCGCCGGCTGGATGCGGCGGCAGGGTGTGCGTGCGGGCGATCGTGTGGCCTCGTACATGCCGAACCGGCCGGAGACCGTCGTGGCCTTCCTGGCTTGCGCCAGCCTTGGCGCGATCTGGTCGAGCTGCAGCCCCGACATGGGCGTGGGCGTGGTGGCCGACCGCCTGCGCCAGATCGAGCCGACCTTGCTGTTCGCCGTGGACGGCTACCGCTACAACGGCAAGCCGCACGACCGCCGCGGCGTAGTCAGCGAACTGCTGCAGGCGCTGCCGAGCGTGCGCACCGTGGTCCACGTGCCCGGACCGGACGCGGCGGCGCTGCCCGCCCCGGCCTCCGGTACGCGGATCGTCCCATGGCAGCAGGCGCTGGAACGCGACGAGCCGCTGCGCTTCGAGCGCCTGCCCTTCGACCACCCCCTGTGGATCGTGTACTCGTCCGGAACGACCGGATTGCCCAAGGCCATCGTGCACGGCCATGGCGGCATCGTGCTGACCCACCTGAAGACCATGGCGCTGCAGCATGACCTGCGACCGGGCGACCGCATGATGTTCCTGGGCGGGACCGGCTGGATCGTGTGGAACCTGCTGGTGGGCGGGCTGCTCGTGGGCGCCACCGTGGTCCTGTACGACGGCCAGCCCATGTGGCCGCAACCCGATGCGCTCTGGCAGTTCGTGGACGAGCAGCGCATCACCTTGTTCGGCTGCGGCGCGGCCTTCATCCTCGGCACCATCAAGGAAGGCGTGCAGCCGGGTGCGCAGCGCCACTTCGAGGCCCTGCGCGCGATCAACGTCACCGGCTCGCCGCTGCCGGCCGATGCGTACGCCTGGGCCTATGCCCATGTCAAGAAGGACCTGTGGCTGGCCTCGATCAGCGGCGGCACCGACATCGCCTCGGGCTTCGTCTCGTGCGCGCCCAGCCTGCCCGTGCATGCGGGGCTGATCCAGTGCCGTGAACTCGGCGTCGATGCGCAGGCCTTCGACGAATCCGGGCGCGCGGTGGCGGACGAAGTCGGCGAACTGGTCATCAAGCAGCCGATGCCCTCGATGCCGCTGCGCTTCTGGGGCGACGAAGGCGACCGGCGATACCGCGAGAGTTACTTCGACATGTTCCCCGGGGTATGGCGCCACGGTGACTGGATCCGCTTCCACGCCGACGGCACGAGCATCATCTACGGCCGCTCGGATTCGACCATCAACCGCTTCGGCATCCGCATGGGCACGGCCGAGCTGTACCGCGTGGTCGAGGCCCTGCCCGAGGTGGCCGACAGCCTGGTGGTCGACCTGGAGTACCTGGGGCGACCGTCGTACATGCCCATGTTCGTGGTGCTGCGGCCGGGCATCGAGCTGGATGCTGCCCTCCAGGGCCGCATCACCACCGCCATCCGGACCCAGGCCTCGGCACGCCATGTGCCGGACCGGATCTATGCCGTCGATGCGATTCCCCGCACGCTGACCGGCAAGAAGATGGAGGTGCCGGTGCGAAAGCTGCTGCTGGGTGCGCCGGTGGAGAAGGTGGCTGCGCCCGATGCCATGGGGAATCCAGAGAGCATTGCCTTCTTTGTCAGGCTGGCGCAGGAGTTGAACGCCTGAGCAACGGGTGTTCGGGTGGCATTGTCTAGCTGATGCAAGTACCTCGGCAAAAAGATCAATGACAACGACTTAACAAATCCAACTTTGGCGGACCGCGTCAGTTCGCAGGTGAGCGGCCACCGCCCTCGGGCGACAGGCGTCGAGCCATGAACGGCTTCCCGTCACGTCGCCGGCGCGGCTCCATAGCGTTTTAAAGTGCCGAGCTATAAAAACGGGCCACTTGGCAGTTCCCTGATCAAGAAGCTCGCGCCTGGTGCTGCTGGTGCTGCTGGTGCTGCTGGTGCTGCTGGTGCACAGCATCAACGCAGTCCTACGGCGCGCGGCATCGCGCAGCCGTAAATTGAGCCGGTGTTCATCTTGCGGCTCTTGCTGACGCTATTGCTCGCTGTCGCCATTCCGGTGCAGGCAGGCGCCGCTGCGGCTATCTCCGTGTGCCGCCATCACCAGCAAGATGTGGTTCTCCATGGGATGCCGTCCCATCGCATGGCCGTGGGGTCCGATCGGCATCCTGACCACTCCGCGGCGACCCCTCATGTCGAAAGCGAGAGCCTTCCAGGCGGCGATCAGGCCACGAGTCCAAACAAGGCGCAGACGCACTCAGCGTGCAAGTGTGCAAAGGCGTGCGTCCAGCCGATGGCCGCCGCGTCCGGCGCTTTGCCCATCGGCGCGAGCCCCCAGGTGATTGGTGTGGCTTCAGAGCCAGGGCAGCCACCGAGTTGGACTGCGTCCGTTCCCCACAAGCCACCAAAGGCCTGAGCCTGCTGGCGCCGTCTGCCGGCCCGTGTGCGCGCCGGCAAGTGTCTTGGACGGTCCAACTCTCCAGCGATCGTTTCCCCGCTGGTCCTTGCGCGTTGCGCAAGGCCGCGCCCTGAGCCGCCCAGGGGTTCAGGCGGCGACCACCGATGACCACAAGGAGTCTTCACATGCCACACCAGCAATTCAAGAGCTGCATCGAGGCCTGTTATGAATGTGCCGAGGCTTGCAATCACTGCGCCGCCGCGTGCCTGCAGGAACAGGACGTCAAGATGATGGCGCGCTGCATCGCGCTAGATGTCGACTGCGCGCAGATCTGCGAGGTCGCCGCCGCCGTGATGTCGCGCGCCAGCGAGTCTTCGAAGATCGTCTGCCGGGCTTGCGCAGAGATCTGTGAAATGTGTGGCCAGGAATGCGCAAAGCATCAGATGGACCATTGCCAGCAATGTGCCCACGCGTGCAAGCGCTGTGCCGATGAGTGCCGCAAGATGGCCGCCATGGCTTGAGACCCCGCAAAAGGCCACCATGAGCACTGAAGCCATTCATCAGCACGAGCGCCGCCATCATGAGCGGCGTTCCTCGTCGGGTTCCGCCCACAACGCCAGCGCCGGAGGCGCCCATTCAATGCACAAGGCCAGCTATGGTCGGTTTGTGGCCATGGTCACCACGTCGACTCTGCTGGGCTTCGGTGCCATGTACGTGAGCACCTATCAGCTGGATCACCTGTATTTCAGCTGGAACAGGGTGTTCATGGCTCTTGTGATGGGGGGCATCATGACCATGGTCATGATGCTCTTCATGTGGCGCATGTATCCGAACACGCGCGCGAACTATGCCGTGCTGGCAGCTGCAGCACTGCTGTTGGTCGGCGGTGTGGCGCTGGCCAGGAGCCAAGCGACGGTTGGCGAAGTCGATTGGATGAAGGCCATGATCCCCCACCACTCGATCGCCATTCTCACCAGTGAGCGGGCGACCATCAGCGACCCGCGCGTGCGTGAGCTGGCTGACCAGATCATCGAGTCCCAGCGCAAGGAGATCGCCGAGATGAAGGCGTTGGTCGAGGAACTGGAGAACCGCTGAGGCGTCGCCTCGAAATATGGAGATCAACATGAGAGGACTCATTGCCGCCGCTCCTGCTGCCACGCTCGCCGGGTGTGGCGCCCTGGCTGGAAGCGGCCCGGGCCTCACCCTGGGCCTCGCGGAGGACCCTGAGGATCTCCCCAAGTCAAAACCCCTGGTGGCAGCAGCGCAGGCCCCCGGGGCGCCGCCCCTCGGATTCGGGTCGGCTCGATCTGAACCTCGTGGAGCGGGATAACCGCATCCAAGGCAGAGAGCCGCTGCATGCAGCTCCACCAACTCGCCGGGGCGCCGAACCGCCGGACCTCAGTACACGCCCGCTGGCTTCGGCGGATCGTCTGCCGCCGCCGAACCCTTGAACGCGCCGGCCAGTTCGCGTGCCGCGCGGCCGAGCAGCGTGGTGTCGGCCCCGACCGCGACGAACACTGCGCCGAGCTCAAGGTACCGCCGCGCGAGCGTCCGGTCGGCGGTCAGGATGCCCGCCGCCTTGCCGGCGGCCCGCACCGTGGCAATCCCCTCTTCGATCGCCCGCTGCACGTCCGGATGCCCCGGGTTGCCGCGATGCCCCATCGATGCGCACAGGTCCGCCGGGCCGAAGAACACGCCGTCCACACCCTCGACCGCGGCAATCTCATGGACCCGCGTCGCGGCGCCGGCGGTCTCGACCTGAAGCAGCAGGCACACCTCGTCGTCGGCGCGGGCGAGGTAGTCGCCATAGTGGTTCCAGCGCGAGGCACGCGCGAGCGCACTGCCGACGCCGCGCACCCCGTCGGGCGGATAACGCGTGGCGGCTACCAGCCTGCGCGCCTGTTCGGCGTCCTCGACCATCGGGACCAGCAGGTTCTGCGCGCCGATGTCCAGGTACTGCTTGATCACCACCGCATCGCCCACGACCGGCCGCACGACCGGGTGGACGGGATAGGCCGAGAGCGCCTGGAGTTGCGAGAGCACCGAGCGGACATCGTTGGGCGCGTGCTCGCTGTCGATCAGGAGCCAGTCGAAGCCGCAGCCCGCGAGCAACTCGGTCGAGTACGGGTCGGCCAGAGCGACCCACAGGCCGATCTGGGGCTGCCCGGCGCGCAGCGCCTGCTTGAAACGGTTGACGGGTGTCTTCATGGGGGGCTCAGGCGAAGGTGAACGAGAACCGGCCCAGGGCGCCGTAGTCCGCCTCGAAGCGGTCGCCCCGCTTCGCCGCGACCGGCCGCGTGAAGGAGCCCGCGAGCACGATCTCGCCGGCATCCAGGCGCTCGCCCCAGGGCGCGAGTTTCTGCGCCAGCCAGGCCACCCCGATGGCCGGATGACCCTGCACGCCGGCAGCGAGGCCGGTCTCCTCGACCACGCCGTTCTGCCGCAGGATGGCGCCGCACCAGGGCAGGTCGACTGCCCGTGGATCGACCCGCTCGCCGCCGAGGATGATGCCCGCGTTGGCGGCGTTGTCGGAGATGGTGTCGAACACCTTGCGCATCACCTTGGTGTGCCGGTCGAACTGTTCGATGCGCGAGTCGATGATCTCGATGGCGGGCGTCACGTAGTCGGTGGCGGCGAGCACGTCCTCGGGCGTGACATGCGGGCCCTCGAGCGGCCGCTTGAGGATGAAGGCCAGTTCCACCTCGACCCGGGGCGCGATGAATCGGTCGGTGGGGATGTCGCCCGGGGCGAAGACCATGTCGTCCAGCAGGGTGCCGTAGTCGGGTTCGTCGATCTGGCTGGCCATCTGCATGGCGCGGGAGGTCAGGCCGATCTTGTGGCCGACCACGCGGCGGCCCTGGGCCGTCTTGATCTTCATCCAGGCACGGGAGATTGCGTAGCCGTCCTCGATGGTCATGCCGGGGAAGCGCTTGGAGAAATGCTCCAGCTGAACGCGGCTGCGCTCGCTCTGGTCAAGTTCGGCTGCGAGTTGGTCGATGAGGTCCTGAGGAAACATGGTCATTTCTTGTTGAAAAGCGGATGAAGGGTGCTGTGCTTGCCGTCATAGACCTGTCCCGGGCTTTCGTCGACCTGCACCGTCAGGCCCAGCGGCCGCTTCTCGAACACCGGCCCAAGGTGCTCGCGGGCCCGCGCGAGGAGCGTGTCGCCCGCCCGTTGCTTGACCGCGTCACTGCGGCCCGCGCCCATGCGCAGGTTGAGGTAAACGAAGCCGTAGTCGCCCTGTCCGTCGGCCACCGCGTAGTGCGCGGCGGGATAGGCCAGCACGCGCGTGCCGCCCGTGGGAAAGACCTGCCGTCCCTGCTCGTCGTGCACGCCGAGCATGCCGTCGGCCAGGCTGCGGCACAGCGCCGTCAGGTCCGTGTCGCCCTCGAGGTTGGGCGTGTAGAGGATGACCAGGTGCGGCATGCTTCAGAGCCGGCTGCTGATGGCCGTGTAGCCGTCTGCCGCCGAGGCGCGGGCCCGCGGGATGGCCTGCCCGTCCTGCGGCGTGACGGGGAACACCACGTTGATCTGGCCCGTGCCCGATGCGCCGAAGTACGGCGTCACGACCTCGGCCTTGCCGTCATACGCGGACCAGCCCAGGGCCCCCATCAGCATGGCCGTGTCGTGCATGAAGCCCTCGCCGTGGCCCTTGGAGGCGTACTCCGGCAGCATCGCGCAGAAGTCCGGCCACTGCCCCTGCTCCCACATGCGGACCACCTCGCGGTCCAGGTGCTCGAGGAAGGGGCTCCACACCTTGAAACCGAACTCGGGCGCGAGGCCGTTCTGCGCGAAGCGGTGCGACAGCGAGCCGCTCGCGAACACCGCCACGGTGCCGTCATAGTGGTCCTCGATGGCGCGGCGGATGGCCCAGCCCAGGCGTGCGCTGTCGTCGAGGTAGTGCGCGGTGCACAGGGCCGACACCGACACCACCTTGAATTGCTGGTCGGTGTTCATGTAGCGCATCGGCACCAGCGTGCCGTACTCGGGCGCGAGCGTCGTCGCGTGGTGCGCCAGCGTCTCGACGCCCCAGTCGTTGCAGGTCTGCGCGATCAGCTGGCCCAGCCCGGTGTTGCCCGGGAACTCGAAGTCCATGTTGCTGATGAAATGCGGCAACTCGTTGCTGGTGTAGCGGCCCTTGAAGTGCGGCCCGCAGTTGACGTGGTAGTTGGCATTGACCAGCCAGTGCGAGTCGAACACCACGATGGTGTCCACGCCCAGTTCGCGGCAGCGCCGCCCGATCTCGACGTGCCCGTCGATCGCGTCCTGCCGGGAGCCCTTGCGCGGCCCGTCCAGTTCGCTGAGGTACATCGACGGCACGTGCGTGATCTTGGCGGCCAGTGCGAGCTTACCCATGGCGGGCCTCCTTCGGTTGATCGGGCGAGTCCATCCTCAGGCGCCCCAGTGTGGAATGTGGTGGTTGCCCAGGGACACCGCGATGTTCTTGGGCTCCAGGAAGACTTCGTAGCTCCAGGTGCCCCCCTCGCGACCCGTGCCCGAGGCCTTGGTGCCGCCGAAGGGCTGGCGCAGGTCGCGCACGTTCTGGCTGTTGACGAAGCACATGCCGGCTTCCACCGCCGCGGC
>DAIMZU010000083.1:0-8524 GCA_036733845.1 Ramlibacter sp. | reverse complement strand
CGCCCACCGACTTCTTCGTGCCGTCGGCCAGCTGGATGCCGTGGCTGACGCACTTGCCGTCGAAGTAGACGTTGGCCTTCGTGGTGACGGTCACGCCGTCGAGGGATGCGGTGGTCATGGGGTGCCGGGAGGTCGGAGCGAAACCCCGCATTTTAGGCGCTTCGTTCCGTCATCACCTCCGCCACCCCTGTCGTCATCTCCGCGGATGCGGGGACAGGAGCGGGCTTGCTCCGGCGCGCGCTGGCTACGCAGCGGACGCCAGTCGGCCGGAGGGAAGGTCTCCCACTACCGCCAGTGGCGATGGCGCGAGTAGCCCACCCCAAAGGACACACTCGGCGGAGCGGCGTAGTAGTACGTGGGGTAGGGCGCGAACACCGGCGCGGCGAAGCCGATCGGCCCCGGCGCGGGAACCGTGACCACGTCGCGGATCACGACGGCCGGGGCCGTGCTGATCACGACCGGCCCCGCCTGTCCCTGCGGCACGGCGGGTGCGGGGGGCGGAATGGCGGGAGCCGGCGGAGCCGGGAACGCGGGAGCCGGCGGCGCCGGGAAGGCGGATGGCGCGGGCTGCACCGACGCACCGACGGGCACGACCTGCAGGGCAATGCTCGGCCCCGGATCCTGCGGCAACTGCACCTGGTACTGCTTGCCGGCGTATTCGTAGGTGACGTTGTAGCCCACGGCCCGGTTTTCATACCAGGTCTGGGTGACGCACTGGGTGGTCTGCTGGACCTGGGTGCCGCCACCCTCGATGCGGTTGCCCAGCACCGCGCCGCCGATGGCTCCGGCGATCGTCGCCAGTGCGCGTCCACCGCCGTCCCCGATGGCATTGCCTGCCGCGCCCCCGGCGACCATGCCAAGCAGTGCGCCGGCGCCGGACCTGGGCTGCTCGACGACCATGGGCTGCTGGCTGCACACCTGCCGGGGAACAGCGACCTGCTGGATCACCGGCACGCTCGAGATCACGCGTCCGACTTCCTGGGCCTGCAGCGCGGGTGCAGTCAGGCCCGCGCCAAGGAAGGCGAGGGCGCAGGCAAGCGGCTTTTTCATGGCGTACTCCCGGATATTCGCGCCATTCTAGGCAGGCTGGCGGAATTCAGCGTCGGGGGGCACGGTAAAGCTGAGGTAAAGGACGGATGCGGAAAAATGCACGCGCCGAAGTGCCTGATGTGGCGGGTTCCGACAGACCGGTCCGCGGGCCCTTCCTACCGCAGCCGGAGCCGCGTCTCCCACGACTGCGGGTCGAACCCCACGCTGCAGGCGCCGTCATCCCAGTCGACCACCGGTCTCTTGATGACGCTGGGCTCGCGCAGCATGAGCGCGCGTGCGCCGGAGGAATCCTGGGCAGCAGCCTGCTCGTTCGGGGCGAGCCGGCGCCAGGTCGTGCCCTTGCGATTGAGCAAGGCTTCCCAGCCGAGGTGGGCCATCCATTCGTCGACGCGGACGGGCGGCACGCCGTCCTTACGAAAGTCGTGGAAACGGTGGTCGATGCCGCGGGCGGTGAGCCAGGTCCGCGCCTTCTTCACCGTGTCGCAATTCGGGATGCCATGCAGGACGATCATGGGGGAGATCGTAAGGCTGGGACAATCCGGGCATGGAATCGCTTCAAGACTGGTTGGCCCACTGCGAGCGGCTGCACCCCAAGGGCATCGAACTCGGCCTGGACCGCGTGCGCGAGGTCGCCGGGCGGATGGCGCTGGGCTTTGCCTGCCCGGTCATCACCGTCGCCGGCACCAACGGCAAGGGCTCGACCTGCGCCATGCTCGAGTCGGTGGCGCGCCAGGCGGGCTGGCGCACGGGCCTCTACACCTCGCCGCACCTGGTGCATTTCGAAGAGCGCTGCCGGGTGCGCGGCGAGCCGGTCGAGGCTGCCGCACTGGTGCCGCACTTCGAGCGGGTCGAGGCTGCGCGCGGGGGCGTCAGCCTGACCTATTTCGAGTTCACCACCCTTGCCATCCTCGACCACCTGGCGAGCCTGCCGCTCGACGTGGTGATCCTGGAGGTCGGGCTCGGCGGCCGCCTGGATGCCGTGAACGTCATCGATGCCGACTGCTCGATCATCACCAGCGTCGACCTGGACCACCAGGAGTTCCTCGGGCCCGACCGCGAGAGCATCGGGCGCGAGAAGGCGGGCATCCTGCGCCCGGGGCGGCCGGCGATCGTCAGCGACCCGGTGCCTCCGCAGAGTGTTCTCGACCGGGCCGCCGAACTCGGCTGCGACCTGTGGCTGCTGGGGCGCGACTTCAATTTTTCGGGCGACAAGCAGCAATGGGGCTGGGCTGGCCGTGGGCGCCGCTATCCCGGCCTGGCTTACCCGGCCCTGCGTGGCGCCAACCAGTTGATCAACGCGTCGGGGGTCCTGGCGGCCTTCACCGCGCTGCGCGAACGGCTGCCGATCACCGCCCAGGCCGTGCGCACCGGCCTGGCCCTGGTCGAGTTGCCCGGGCGCTTCCAGATCGTTCCCGGCCAGCCTGTGCTGGTGCTCGATGTCGCGCACAACCCGCACTCCGTGGCGGCACTGGTGGCCAACCTCGACGCCATGGGCTTCCACCCCACCACCCACGTGGTGCTGGGCGCCATGGCCGACAAGGACCTGGACACCATGCTGCGCCGCATGGAGCCCCTGGCCGACCGCTGGTACTTCTGCGACCTGCCTACGCCCCGCGCGGCCACGGCGGCGGGCCTGCAGGCGCGCTGGGAGGCGCTGCACAGCCGGCGCGACACGACCGCATCCTGCCATGCAAGCCCTCCTGCGGCGCTGCAGGCCGCGGCGGCCGCAGCGGACCCCGCTGATAGAATCGTGGTCTTCGGTTCGTTCTTCACCGTCGGCGGCGTCCTCGCGGACGGCCTGCCACGGCTGCAGGCGCGCCACCTGCCGTCCCCCTGAGCGCCGGTCCGCATTCCAACGCCCATGGCCTTTTTCAAGTTCCGCAAAGGCGCCGACGAGGCTGTCGGCAAGCCGCGCAAGTCGGCTGCGGCGCAGGCCGAGAGCGTCGAGGCGATGCGCCGCCGCGCCCGGCACCGCCTCATCGGCGCGGCCGTGCTCGTGCTCGCCGGTGTCGTGGGTTTCCCGCTGCTGTTCGACACCCAGCCGCGCCCGATCGCCGTGGACATCCCCATCGAGATTCCTGACCGGGCCAAGGCGCGGCCACTCACGGGCGCTGCCGCTGACCGTACGCCCGCCGCGCCAGCCGTCGCGCCAGCTCCCCCGGCGCCAGCGCCCGCGCCGGTCGCGGCTGCGCCCGGGGGCGTTAGCCCCTCGGCGGCGGCCCCGGCTCCGGGCGCACCTGCTGCACCGCCGGCCGCCGCCTCCGCGGTACCTGCGCCCCCTGCAACCCGCCCCACCGAGTCTGCCGCGGCCCGTGCCGAGCCTGCCCCATCTTCGCGGGCCGATGCGCCCGCCGCCAAGGACGAGGCAGCGCGTGCCCGGGCCCTGCTCGAAGGCCGCAGCACGGGTGCCGCCTCGGCCACCACAACCGCCGCCGATCCCGGCGAAGCGCGATTCGTGGTCCAGGTGGGCGCCTTCGCCGACGCCGCCCTCGCGCGCGACACGCGCGCCAGGCTCGAGCGGGCCGGCCTCAAGACCTACACTCATGTGGCCGAGACCAAGGAGGGCAAGCGCATCCGCGTGCGGCTGGGGCCGTTCGCCACCCGCGCCGAAGCCGACAAGGCCGCCGAGCAGGCCCGCCGGCTGGATCTGCCGGCCACCGTCCTCACCCTGTAGCCTGGGCATGCCGGCGCTCGACTGGGTGTTCCTCGCCGTGCTGGCGATCTCGGTGCTGATCGGCCTGTGGCGCGGGTTCGTGTACGAGCTGCTGTCGCTGGTGACGTGGATCGCCGCCTTCGTCGTGGCACAGTGGCTCGCGCCCGACGTCGCGCAATGGCTGCCCATGGGCGATGCCAGTCAGCCGATGCGCTTCGCCGTGGCCTTCGGGCTGGTGTTCATCGCGGCTGTCTTCGCGGGCGGCCTGCTCGCGGCCCTGGCCAGGCGCATGATCCAGGCCGTGGGCCTGCGGCCGGCCGACCGGTTGCTGGGTACCGCCTTCGGCGTGCTGCGCGGCGTGGTCATCGTGCTGGCCGTGGCGGTGGTCTTCCTGCTGACGCCGCTGCGCGATAGCGAGCTGTGGATCGAATCGCAGGGCGCCCCGATGGTGGTGGCAGCCCTCAAGGGACTGAAGCCTTCGCTGCCCGAGCGTTTCGGGCGGCACTTACCGGGATAGGAAAACGCCATGTGCGGAATCGTGGGGGTCGTGAGCCAGGCCCCGGTCAACCAACTGATCTACGACGCGCTGCTGCTGCTGCAGCATCGCGGCCAGGATGCCGCCGGCATCGTCACCCAGCAGGGCCACAAGTTCTTCATGCACAAGGCCAAGGGCATGGTGCGCGACGTCTTCCGCACCCGCAACATGCGCGCGCTGCCGGGCAGCGTGGGCCTGGGGCAGGTGCGCTACCCCACGGCTGGCAACGCCTACAGCGAGGAAGAGGCGCAGCCCTTCTACGTCAACGCGCCCTATGGCATCGTGCTGGTCCACAACGGCAACCTCACGAACGCGCAGGCCCTCAAGGCCGAACTGTTCTCCACCGACCACCGCCATATCAATACCGAGAGCGATTCCGAAGTGCTGCTCAACGTGTTCGCGCACGAGCTCGACAGGGTCACGCGCGGCACCCAGCTTCATCCGCACGAGGTCTTCGAGGCGGTGGCCAACGTCCACCGCCGCGTGCGGGGCTCGTATGCCGTCATCGCGCTGATTGCCGGCCATGGCGTGCTGGCGTTCCGCGACCCTTACGGCATCCGCCCGCTGTCGCTGGGCCGCGGCCAGGATGGCACGGTGATGATTGCCAGCGAGTCGGTGAGCCTCGAAGGCACCGGCCACGCCTTCGAGCGGCATGTCGCGCCCGGAGAAGCGGTGTTCGTCGACACGCAGGGGCAGCTGCATTCGCGCCAGTGCGCCGACCACCCGCGCCTGAACCCCTGCATCTTCGAGTACATCTACCTCGCCCGTCCCGATTCGGTGCTCGACGGCATCTCGGTGTACCAGGCCCGCCTGAACCTCGGCGAGGCGCTGGCCAAGCGCGTGATCTCGACGGTGCCGCCCAGCGAGATCGACGTGGTCATCCCCATCCCCGAGTCCAGCCGCCCGAGCGCCACGCAGCTCGCGCACCTGCTGGGCATTCCCTACCGCGAGGGCTTCGTCAAGAACCGCTACGTGGGCCGCACCTTCATCATGCCGGGGCAGGGCGTGCGCAAGAAGTCGGTGCGCCAGAAGCTCAACGTGATCACCAGCGAGTTCAAGGGGCGCAACGTGCTGCTGGTGGACGATTCCATCGTGCGCGGCACCACCAGCCGCGAGATCGTGCAGATGGCCCGCGAGGCCGGCGCGCGCAAGGTGTACCTCGCCAGCGCCGCCCCGCCGGTGCGCTTCCCCAACGTCTACGGCATCGACATGCCCACGCGCAAGGAACTGGTGGCCGCCGACCGCACCATCGAGGAGGTGCGCGACCTCATCGGCTGCGACGCACTCATCTACCAGGACGTCGAAGGCATGAAGCGGGCCATCGGTGCACTGAACCCGGCGCTGGACGGATTCGACGCCTCCTGCTTCGACGGCGTGTACGTCACCGGCGACATCAACGCCGATGACATCGCGCGCATCAACGAGGCGCGCATCGGCCAGGAAGACCCGCTGCTCGAGCAGGATGGCTCGCGGCTGGCACTTCCCAACGCGCAGGAGGCCTGAGCATGGCTACCCAGAAGCTTCCGCCCGGCCTTCATCGCGACACCCTGGCCGTTCGCGCCGGTATCGAGCGCAGCCAGTACGGGGAGCACTCCGAGGCCCTGTACCTCACCAGCGGCTTCGTGCAGCCCGACTCCCAGACATCGGCCGATCGCTTCGCGAGCGGACAGGGCTACACCTACTCGCGTACCTCCAACCCCACGGTCACCGCGTTCGAGCAGCGCCTGGCCGCGCTGGAAGGCACCGAGGCCGCCATCGCCGCCTCCAGCGGCATGGGCGCCATCCTCATGCTGTGCATGGGGCTGCTGCGGGCGGGCGACCACGTGGTGTGCTCGCGCTCGGTGTTCGGCTCGACGCTCAACCTTTTCGCCAAGGAGTTCGGCAAGTTCGGCGTGGAGACCAGCTTCGTCTCGCAGACCGACCTGGCTGAATGGCAGTCCGCGCTGCGGCCGAATACGAAGCTGCTGTTTGCCGAGACGCCCACCAACCCGCTGACCGAGGTCTGCGACATCGCGGCCCTCGCCGAGGTGGCGCACGGCGCCGGCGCGCTGCTGGTGGTGGACAACTGCTTCTGCTCGCCCGCGCTGCAGCGGCCGGCCGAGATGGGTGCCGACCTCATCATCCATTCGGGCACCAAGTACCTGGACGGCCAGGGCCGGGTGATGGCGGGCGCGATCTGCGGTCCGGCGAAGTACGTCGTCGACGTGTTCGGGCCGATCGTGCGCACCGCGGGCATGGTGCTTGCGCCGTTCAACGCCTGGGTCGTGCTCAAGGGCATGGAGACGCTGGGCATCCGCATGGAGGCGCAGTCAGCACGGGCGCTGCAGGTGGCGCGCTGGCTTGAATCGCAGCCTCACGTTGCGCGGGTGCACTATCCGGGCCTGCCCTCGCACCCCCAGCATGCGCTCGCGATGCGGCAGCAATCGGGCCTGGGCGGCGCGGTGCTGGCCTTCGACGTCGTGGGCGACTCGCCGGAGATTCTGCGCCGCAACGCCTTCCGCGTCATCGACAGCCTTCAGGTGCTGTCCATCGCCACCAACCTCGGCGACACCAAGACCATCCTGTCCCATCCCGCCACCACCTCGCATGGCCGCCTCACCGAGGCGCAACGGCAGGCCGCCGGCATCGGCCAGGGGCTGGTGCGCGTGGCCGTGGGGCTGGAGCACCCCGATGACATCCAGGCCGACATCCTGCGCGGCCTCTCGCAGATCGCCTCCGCATGACCCGCGTCCGCACACGTTTCGCCCCATCCCCCACGGGCTTCATCCACCTGGGCAACATCCGCTCGGCGCTGTACCCCTGGGCGTTCGCGCGCTCGCAGGGCGGCGACTTCATCCTGCGCATCGAGGACACCGACCTGGAGCGCTCGTCGCAGGCGGCGGTGGACGTCATCCTCGAGGGCATGGCCTGGCTGGGGCTGGACGCCGACGAGGGGCCCTACTACCAGATGCAGCGCATGGACCGCTACCGCGAGGTCATCGCGCAGATGCGCGATCAGGGCCTGGTCTATCCCTGCTACATGAGCGTCGCCGAACTCGACGCGCTGCGTGAACGCCAGATGGAGGCCAAGGAAAAGCCGCGCTACGACGGCACCTGGCGGCCCGAGCCGGGCAAGGTGCTGCCGCCCGTTCCCGAAGGCGTGCAGCCGGTGCTGCGCTTCCGCAATCCCCAGGGCGGCGTCGTCGCCTGGGACGACAAGGTCAAGGGGCGCATCGAGATCCGCAACGACGAGCTCGACGACCTGGTCATCGCCCGGCCCGACGGAACGCCCACCTACAACTTCTGCGTGGTGGTCGACGACATCGACATGCGCATCACCCACGTGATCCGCGGCGACGACCATGTCAACAACACGCCGCGGCAGATCAACATCTTCCGCGCGCTCCGGCACGAACCGCCGGTGTACGCGCACCTGCCCACGGTGCTCAACGAGCGTGGCGAGAAGATGTCCAAGCGCAACGGCGCCAAGCCGGTGACGCAGTTCCGCGACGAGGGCTTCCTGGCCGACGCCGTCGTCAACTACCTCGCCCGCCTGGGCTGGTCGCATGGCGACGACGAGATCTTCTCGCGCGAGCAGTTCCTGCAGTGGTTCGACCTGGATCACCTGGGCCGCAGCGCGGCGCAGTTCGACGAGGCCAAGCTACGCTGGGTCAACGCGCAGCACATGAAGGCCGCGGCCGACGACGATCTCGCCCTGCTGGTGGCCGAGCGCCTTCGCGCCGCCGGCATCGAACCCGACGCGCGGCTTCCCGCGCTGTGCGGCCTGTTCAAGGACCGCTGTGACACCACCGTCGTCCTCGCCGGCTGGGTGCGCAGGTTCTACGAGCCCGTCCAGCCACCGGCCGAAGAGGTCGACAAGCACGTCGGCGATGCCGTGCGGCCGGCCATCGGCATCCTGGCGCGCATGCTCGAGGGCTGCGACTGGAACCCGCAGGCGATTGCCGCCTGCATCAAGGAAACCTTGCGCGTCACCGGCCTCAAGATGCCGCAGCTGGCGATGCCTGTGCGCGTGCTGGTGCTGGGCACCGCCCAGACGCCTTCGCTCGACGCAGTCCTTGCTTTGCTCGATCGAAAAGAAGTCGTCGAGCGACTGATGACGAGCCAAAAACCGGTATAGAATCTCGGTCTCGACACCCGAGGGGGGTATAGCTCAGCTGGGAGAGCGCTTGCATGGCATGCAAGAGGTCAGCGGTTCGATCCCGCTTACCTCCACCACAGTGTCGAATAGTCCAGGTTTTGACCCTATCGTCTAGAGGCCTAGGACATCACCCTTTCACGGTGAGTAC